>JACPFC010000066.1:0-16476 GCA_016183175.1 Deltaproteobacteria bacterium | reverse complement strand
TAAACATCCGGGTCCCGGCTACTACGGCGAATTTCATCCGGATTTTCCAGAGCATCCCGAATATCCCCTTCTTTCCCCTTCATCACGGGGAACCAATTTTGAAGAGTATATCATCTTCAGGGGGCATTGACTACGAGCCTTTATCAGCTTGAAGACCCATCGTCAATGTCCAACCCTCACCGCAATCCTCACCAGCCCGTTTAACGAAACCGAGACGGTCAAAGCATGGAAGCGACGGCATCTCGTCCGATTCGTGAATTACTTGCCTGTCCCCTAAATTTTTACCATAGTCCATATGATGAGTCCCGGTTGCTATTAATGGGGTGGTTCCTATTCCAATACTTGGCATGAACATTCTCCTTTATTTTTTATCTTTCAACGAAACGTTGCGGAATGTCACCTGTAAACCAACCTGCGTCGGCGTCAATTCGGGATTCAAATTCCACGCGAGAACCGATCCGTTCCTCCGCGGGATCGCCCCGGAAGCCAGGTGACCGTCTTTGTAGAGTTCAAATGTCCGAAGATCGGCCCGTGCCCGCGACCGGTCACTGAACAAATAGCCCGCCATTCCCGCTCCATAAAGGGCAAGATGCCCGGCATATAACCCCACTATGGCCTGCTTCTGTGCCCCGTCCTCTTCAGGCAGATGGTTGACATTGTTGACAAGCGCCACCCCTCGAATCCCTTCGGCAATCGCCTTGCCGCCCAACACAATTCCGGCCTGTGCCTTATCCCACCCATCCTCGGCATGCAATAAATCGTCCACCATCATTCCGTCGTAGTGGCCATCCCCAATCGAATTAAAATAATCGGAGCCGACAAGGACACCCACCGGGAGCATCGACAGGGTTGATCCATCAACATTGTCCAAAAGTATTCCCTGAAGATTTTCGATGGGGGCGGCCTGCAACAAACTCCGGTTCATCCGCCCCAGTCCAACCCCTACATAGGGATCATAGGGATGGCCTGGCTCGTTCCATTCGGGGGCGATAAAAGCCTCCCCTGTACCAAGGAGGCGCAACCCCCCCTCAAGAAACAGGGCATTCCGTTGATCGGTTTTAAAATCCTCTTCGGTATAATTGGGGGGAACGAGATTTTCATAATCCGCCACATCCTTTGGAAAAGGATTGATCGCCCAAGGGCGATCGAGTTCGTTCCCCAAGTGAAGAACCGGCAAACCAACGGATGTGACCAGACCGGCAACCAGACCGAAAAGAGGCCCCTGATTGGCGATCCTGTCCGAAACAAATCCTAATTGCTCATTGGCCATGCGTGGCCTCACCTGCATGGCGATGGCCGCCTTCTCGGCCGACAGATCGAATTCAACGAATTCATCGGTCCTGGTTCCATACTTTTCGAGATAATCTTCCACCGCCTGATCATGGTCTTCCGAACTCATGAAGTAACCATCCCAGTCGGAACAGGTCAGATCACTGCAATGGTCATTGGCGACATACCATTCCGCCTCGGCCTGCGACACGTCAATCGCATCAGGCAGTTGGCTAATTTGCTCAATAACCCCCGCCTTTTTGGTGGCATAGTAAAGACTCTTGTACCCGTCACCGTAACCGGCAAACAAATCAATCCCGCCCTGCACAAGCTGGGCCCACGGCGGTAGTTTTTGACCCCGTAGCTCGAGCAGTTGCATTCCGGCCGTGGATGCGTTTTTTTCCCGGGAAATATCGTCCGCGAGGCTGAAAACCAGCTCCCCCATTGCCCCCCCTTTGGAAGTGGTATCGCCATTCTGACCGGATTCCATGAGATTGTCCCACCAGTAGGTGAGAGGGGGAGCGGCGTAGAAGATACGGGCCACATTGAGAAACCACCAACGGGGATAGAATTCTTTTTTGCTGAGTTGATCCGGCGGTACAAAATGGGCGGCGTTTCGCGGGAGAATATGGCCACCAGGAAGAACAGGTAATCCAAGAAATGCCAGTGGCGCCTCGACCGCTAAGAATAAAGCAGACGTCTGCTCAGCCTCGACCCTTCTTTCCCATTTTAAAACGGCTTTAGACTCAATTTCGTAGAATTTCTGTAATTCGGCCTTTTCGGCATCCGTCTTCAGTAGTTTTTCTCTGCTGGCCACATAAGCATCGATTTCCCGTTGATGAACTTGAACATATATCTTGGTGTCTGCCTTGGGCAGGTCAGCGGCAAACTCCATGAGATACTTGCGAACGTCCTTTTTGGCTTCTTCCAAAGTCAACGGGGGCAAGGGGGGGGACGGAAGCGCTTCGTCAAGGCATTCCGGCAGATTATCCGTCCGTTGGTTGCAATCGTTGATTTTTTGTGCAAGGGCGCCCCCTGCTTCGCCCTCACCCACCTCTTCGGCCGCAACACCAATTAAATTAAGCCAGGCGGGATTATTCCATGTCTCCTTTCCCTCGGAGGCGCTTTTGCCCACCTCGCCCAAAAATTTCTTCAACTCCCCCCGCCGGGCATCGGTCAGGTTTGCCTTGTCGAAGATGACCGTTACCTTTGTGAGGGTTGTGCCGGCGTAGGGATCACCCACCGTCAGAACACCAGGGTCGGAAAAGATCTGTTGAAGGGCGGGAAGATCAACCGTTTCCACCGGAATAACCAGAGAAAGAACATCGGGATTTTCCATGGCCGAGAGAAGATTGATAATTTCCGCGCTACCGGCCTGATTTTCATAACCGGCCCTGTGGGGGCCATAGTCGGCAATAAACCCGTCCTTGAAACCGGTATAATTCGGATCGGCCGGATCGACAGTACAGATATACCTGTCTTTGCCGTTCACCACCGCTTTGGCGCCGGTGGTGCGGAAGGCCCCGGTTTCAAAGGCGGCGTTCTGGTCGGCAATATCCACCGTGTCGGGATTTAAGTCATGATGACCATCATCCAGATTATCCAGATATTCCGCGGTCTTTCGGCCAACCGAGATGTAGAACTTGTCTGTCATAACCCTCTATTTCTCTTATCGGCTAAAAACAGAAAATGTTGCGCCTTTTTTTTAAAGAATGACGCAACAGGTCAACATCACTGAATCGCCAGCAGGACCTCCAGCAACTTTTCCCTCTGGATCTGGAACTCCTCCCGTTCAAGGGGGGAAAAAGAGGGGTCGTCGATTTTTTTGGACAGAATTTCAATCCGGCGGGTCATCTCCTGCACGGCCGCAACCCCAAAGCGCTTTAACTGTCCCACAAGATACTGCCGTCTCACCTCGTTATAAAGGGAGGCGATCAGTTGATCGAGCGCCTCCGGATGCGCGACAACCCGGCGCCGGAATTCCCCGGCATACAGATCGACAAGTTCGCTTTCCAACTGATCGATGCGGTTCTCGTCGACAAACCAGGGGTTTTTCCCTTTTTCATCCTCAAGCTCCTGATGGAGCCTTTCTATTTCGATATTGACCCCCGAATCGTACTGAAAAACCGCTTTTCTAAACGCAAGAACCACATCCACATTGTTGTCCCTCCCCCATTTCAAGAGAAGCTGGGGGAGAACTTGAGCCAGCGGCCCGGGGGATTCGGTATGAGAAATAGTCCGCACCAACCCCTGCTCGACAACCTCTCTCTTCCCTGTCTCAATGATTGCCAGCAAAGTATCCAGCGCCGGCATGAGGGGATAGAGGGGACGATCCCCCACGGCTACAGGCGCCTCGCTCATCAGCACATCCACCAGTACCGGGACAACACGCTCGTCTCCCGTATTCACCAGCCGGCGGGAAAGGCGCCGATAGGCGAACGGATGATCTTCGTCGGGGTTTTGGAGGCGGTTCAAGCGCCTTTGGAAACACCCCTCCGTCGTCGGAAATAAATTTCCGCCCGGCGGCTGATACCGGAAAACGCTTAACTTCTCCGGTTCGTACCTTCTTTTTTTCCCCCGGAACCGGGATACATCGTTCCGGTTGTTCTGAAAACCGACAATCGTTCCGATAATCTCCGTGGTTCCCTGATTCAGAAAAGTTTCTTCAAGCGATCCTTCTTTTTGTTCTGTCGGGATTGTCACGTTGTTCAGCGCATCCATAAAAGCGCCCGGTTTCCGTCTGGACTCGGGGGGCATATCAAAAAGGTCTCCCCCCCCCAAAAAATTGCGGGCAATGGCGTCGGGATATCCCAGCTCCGCGTAGATCCCGAAGGCCTTCTGGCGCACCAGTTCATTGGGATCGGCAAAAAAACGGGACAAATAATTGGGGACAAGATGCTTGAGATCGGAATGGCGGAACCCTTCCAGAAAGGCGAGCCTCTCGGTGACGGTAAATTTTCCGGGGTCGTCATGTCCCTCCAGCCAGGCGAAATAATTTTCGATGCGGCCGTTGATCCCGGAAGACCACGAACGAAGAATAAAAATAGCCGTGATCGCCTGCGCCCGCGCATCCTTCGGGTCGATGATATAATCGTTCAGTTCCCGCTCGTTCAACTGTCTCCAAAATACATTAAAGGGAAGGCGGTCCTCCTGCCCCTCGCACCATTCGAGAATTTTTCGGCAGGCGGGCGTCTCCTGTCCGTCCGCCAGGAAACGGGAGAAACCGGCATCTTCCACATCGCTATAATCGGCGTTTTTCAGACGGGTTGAAACAATGACACCAAGATCAATTTCCCCTGTTTGCATCCCAAGATCAATTCTCCCCCAAGCCTGTCCATATGCATTGCGGTATTCGGGCATTGGCTTTCCTTCTGCGTTGGCGGCATGGGCGCGATAGAGATATTCCATGACGGCCAGGGGAAGAAAGTTCCGGGCCAAAATGCGGTCCCGCGAGTCGAGATTCTCCTTGAACTGCCGGTTCAGCTCCGCCTCATTCCCCTGGAGCATGCTTTCCCGGAAAGATTCGTTCCCCCAAAACATCCGTTCCAGTTCCCGGCCGATCTGGTTCATGGTCTGAAGCCGTTCCAGTTCCCGATCCAGTTTTCCATCCTCCTTCCGCCGGGCCAGCATCTGACGAGCGATCACCCTCTTGTAGAACTGGACATAGGCATCGGAGCGGGGGACATGGGGAAGGGGTTCATGAAGAACCATGGAGAGGGCGGTCAGAACGTCCTGCGGTTCGTGGATATCGCTGTCTTTCAAAATCAGGCCATTGACCTGTTTTTTAAGCTTTCTTCCATCATAGCCGGCCATATCCAGAGCCAGAAAGGCCTCCTTCAGGATATCGAGATTCAGATCCATCAGGCGCCCATTGTTCCATCTCTCCTGATCGAAAGGATTGTTGGGAAGAGAGCCCGGAGTCTTCCACGAATCGATTTTATCGGGCGGGATTGTCTGAAAACCGTTGATAAAATGGTACAGACGGTTGACCAGTTTCGCCTCCGGCTCGTAGCGCGGATTGTTCGCCAATAAATTGTTGATCCCCCGGATGGAAATGAAAAGCTCCCCGGGCGTTACGCGGCTTTCGACCTGCCCGTTTTTTTCAAGCGCCCGGCAAAACCGGTCGCAGATGCCGTTTTGTTCTTTTTGAGAAAAACGGGTTTTTTGGCTCACCCGGCCAAAGGTGAAAACCAGATCGGCTTCCGGCGTTTTGGGAGAGAGGTTGAGCCATAAAGGATCCTCTTTTCCCATTTCCGCGATATGGTTGGCCAGCGTCAGTGAAAATTCGGGGTTTCGAAAGAGGGCCTGCCACTCGAATGAGGAGAGTTCATTGAGGGCGTTCAAAACAGATGACCCCCCTCCCATATGCCCCATTTCGATAAGCAATGCGACTCCCTCCCGAAACGAAAAAGTCTCTTCCGGTCCGGAGGCCTCATCTTCGTTGAGCCATTTGCTTCGGTGAGAGACAAACCATTCGGAGAGAAAAGCATAATCTTCCGAAAGATTTTCCTTTGGGAGGCCATTTTGAAAACCTTTTTCCAGGTTGTCCAAAAAACCGGCCGCTTCTTCAAAACCGAACAACTCGGAATGACCGGAGGCGCGAAAATAGGCCTCCCGCACCCTCTCGATGTTCTGAAGATGAAGCGGAGTGGAAGGAGAAAAAACCCCAAAGGCCTTCAGATATGATCCTAACTTTTCTCCCCGGACATCCGGCTTCCATTTCGGTTTTCCCCGCTCATTAAAGGCAGGGGAAAAAATGGTGTCCCTGCTTTCTCCATCGATTTCGAGGCGGCCATCGCCATCGTCCACAATCAGAAAGGAGGGGACTCCGGAATCGTTCGGCATCGAAAATTCGATGGTCCGATAATCCTCTTTAACCCATTCGGTCAGGAGATCTTTGACCTCTTTCTCTTTTTCATCAGCGGGATGAAACTTTTTTATCTCATCGGGATCGAGGTATCTCTGCTCGTCCCCCAGAGTCTGGGTGTTGATTCGATCGATGAGCAGCTGGAGATTCCCCTCATAAGAGGCTTGCGCCTCAAGCCAGTAAATCCCTTCGTTGATTTTAAAGGAAGAAGACATTTTTTATTGGGGCCCGTTCGGCCCGATTGTTGCTATCCGCCAAAAAACTTGGCGGACCCGCCACGTAGTGTGGCGGGCTCGCATCTTGATTTTGTTCGCCTCACATGGCCCCAAACCCCGCGCCTCGCACTGGCAAAGCCAGATGCCCGGCTTATTTCTATCTCACCATCCAGCCCAGCTTGCGTAGGTCGTTCGGCTGATTTTTGGAGGCTGTGTTTAAAATTTGGGCCGCCGTGGTCCGTTGAAACTCGTACTCGTCCGTTTTTCTCAATTTTTTGACCTTCGGAGCGCTTTGTTCGACAGCCGGTTTTTCATGGATTTGTTTAACCGCCGCAAGCGTCGAAGGGGGAAGGGATTGCCCATGTTCGGCAACAGTCTGAAGGGCCGACAAAGCCCAGTGCGTGACGGTCAACGGTTCGTACTCGTCCAGAACCCCCGCCTGAATCGCTTCGGGCTTCATGGCGGGGGAATTCTTTTGCCGATCGTCGATGATCGGCTGAATATCGATCCGGTAAGGGTCTTTAAGCGAGTGCTCCAGAAAGTTGAGCGATGGTGAACTTAAGGGAGTACCCCTCCCGGCGAGACGCCCCAGCCCCTTGGCCGCCGCGATGCGGATCCGTCCTTCCGGCGAGTCGCTCAAAAAAAGGTAATCGGTCTCGGTTAATTCCGGAGACATTCCTTCCTTCTCTTCAACAACAGCAATAAAATGGAGAATCCGGAGCGCGCTCTCCCGAACTTCCTTTTTGGAATCACCGGCAAATCTGCGGACAAGCGGCAGGGTCGGCGGCGGAAGTTGTTGATCCAGGCTCGCCGCAATGGCGATGATATTGAGCATGCGGGGGACAAGGGGGGAGCCGGCCTCACTGATATCCAGTTCATTAAGAATCGTCTGCATCATCCTGTCCGGAAGTTCTTGCCCCTGGAACATTGCCTCTTCCATAAGGACAAGTGATTGCTCCCGCTCTTCCCCCTCATAGGCCCTGAAAATAAAGGAGAGTTTTTGAAAGGCGGCCTCCGTCAGCTTTTGCCCCTTTTGCACCGCGTAGGACAGAACATCAAAGACCTTCTTGCGAACTTCGGTCTGTTTGTCCTCCAGAAGTTCGGCCAAGCGATCGACCACATCGGGGCGGTTGTTGTTCACCTCGAAGCCGTACTTGAGGTAGGCCGCTGTTTGGGCCACGATGCCTTGATCCTCGTCAGCCAGAAGGGGGACAAACCGGGTCAGCGGCGCCTGATTGATCTCACGCCCTTCAAGCGCCCAAAATGCCTGAAAAACAACCTTCCTTGCCCCTGTATCTTGCGGGTCAAGAAGGATCTTCAATAATGCCTCGTCGAGGGAACGGGGATTTTTTTGGAAAAGTTCATTCAAGCTCCGGGCTGCGCCTTCCGCGACCGGGTCGACAGGCGGCTTTGAGGGATGTCCCGGCTCATCTTCGAGCGACTCTTCCCCCGCTTCTTTGGGGACAAGGAGGTCTACAACCTGTTCGATGTCGTCGGTCTGATATTCTTCCTGCTGAAGGAGGAAAACGGTATAAGTCTCAAGGGCCGCAAGGGAGACAGGCTCCGCCTTATCACGAAGAAGGCCCTCCAGAATTTTTTTCCCTTCCGGGGGAAGATTTCTCCCTTCCTGCAGTATTTTTGCCAGATAATGAACCGCCTCGATCTTTTCTTTATCTTCGCCGGCCTTCTCCTGCGGGGTCAAACCTCTTGTATCACGCGGTCTTTCAAGAAACCGGGCATAGGCCCTGCTGATATGGCTCCGATCGCGCTCCCTCACAAAAGGGCCGTCTTTGACCGCCGTCGGCTCCTGATGGGCCAGGGCGAAAAGATAGAGGGTGAAATATTCGGGGCCGCAATCATTGAAGATTTTGCTTTCGGTGGGGGATCCTTTTTGGCGGGCGTAGTCCTGAATCCATTCGACATATTTTTTGAATCGGTCGCTCTGGGAGGGGGTGATATGATCGCTGTCGAGGTAGATCCGAATCCGGTTGAGCGGTTTTTTTGAATCCTTGAACGTCCCTTCGATGGTCAGCATGTCGCCAAAAATGCCCGCAAGTGTTTTTGTCGTTTTGGCCCCGGCGCTTAAACGCAGAACAAAACGACCGGGGTTTTCGAGGGCCTCCAGGAGGTTTGCCATGTGGAGTTGCGTGGGGCTTTCGAGAAAGGATTTTTTTGAAGGGCCGTAGGTGGATTGAATTTGGGCCTTGAATTTTTCAAGTCCGTCAGCCGTCAGATCCACGGAGTAGCCATACAGCTTTTTTCCCCCGACCTCCTTTTGCAGGTCCAGATGGCGGACAAAGAGACCCGACTGAAAACCCTGACTGTCCTGGTCGGTATTGCCATCCACCACATGCCGGCCGTCATCCCAGTTATCGATCTGTTCGGCCGTTTTGGGGCCGACCGTTATGTAGACCTGCCCGATCGCCATAATTTTGTATGTTTCGTTTTATCCCCTCCTCACTTATCGGCGATTGTCGGAAAAAGTTGCGTGAAAAATTTGCGGGAAAAATCAGAGGATAATCAGGCATATACGGAAGGCTTTGACCCTCCGGTGGGAGCTCCAGGCGCCTTGGAGGTCACCCCCGGTTCTCTGGCCGGGGCCCCTGGCCCCTTCATTTCGTAGACCATGGTGAGGACTTCGGCCACCGCCTCGTAGAGCGCCTCGGGGACCTCGTCGCCTATTTCCAGATGAACCAGAGACCAGGCCAGCGGGATATTTCGGACAATCGACACTCCCTCTTCGTTGGCCATATCGACAATCATCTGGGCAAAGGCCCTCTGCCCCTTGGCGGTAAGCGTTGGGGCCCCCATCTCTTCCTTGTTGTATTCGACCACCGCCGCTACGTGGACGGGATTGGTCACAACGACATCGGCCTTTTTCACCGCCTTGCGGAGATCTCCAAAGGCCATCTCGCGATGCAGACGACGCCGTTCCCCCTTGATGGCGGGGTCTCCCTCGTCCTGTTTGTATTCCCGTTTGACCTCCTCCTTGGTCATCCGCATGTTTTTCATGAAATTCCACCGCTGGACGGCGTAGTCGATAATCGCCAGAATGACAAAGGCGATGCAGACCTTGACGATGAATTCAAAAATAATCCCCCCCGTGAGCTGGGCCGAGAGGAGGACATCGATGCGGGAACTCAAGAGAATTTCTTCGAGTCTCTTGTAAATCGTGGAATAGGCGAGGTAGAAAACGACGGCGATCTTGGCGATGTTTTTGATGAGTTCGATAAAGGTCACCACCTTGAACATGTTTTTAAGCCCCTCGACGGGATTGAGCCTCTCCGGCTTGAATTTAAGCGGCTCGCCGGAGAAGACCGGCCCCACCTGAATAAGGCCGACCAGAAAGGCCACAAAAACCCCGGCGACAAAGAGGGGGCCAAGCGCCTTGGCAAAGGTCAAAAGCCCCGCCTTCCCCAGGTCCCACAGGGTGGCGCCGTCGATTTCCGGTTTGGCCACCGAGTCGAAGCAGAGCTGGAAAAACTTCTTGAACTCCCCCCCCATAAAGCCAAAGGAAAAGGCCAGGACGATAAAAACAAAGATCATCACAAAGATCATGTTGACATCTCTGCTCTTGGGGACCTGCCCCTTTTTGCGGGCCTCGCGCAGTCGCCGTGGCGTCGCATCTTCTGTTTTTTCCTGGGATGAACCTTCAGGCATGGGATTATTTTACCATAACACGATTATTAAGGGCACACTATTCCCTTAGTAATATTATCGGCCGGCAGTCCATGAAAGTTGCGTCCTTCCGGGCATATTTTTTTCAAATTTTTAAAAAAAACACGCAACTTTTGCGGAGCAGGCACCGATAACCCCCAATGAAGGGGGTTCAAAGGGTATGGAGAAAGAAATTATAAAACTGCTTCAAAAAATTTCCCGCCAGCTGGAGGAGATCTCGCGGGTGCAGGACGACATCCGCGGGGAGATCGGCGACCTCTACACCGACCTGGTGGAGTTCCGCCAAAACACGCTCGCCAACTTCGAAAAACAGCTCGCCAAGGCGCGTGAGTTCGATCCTCTTTTGAATTGATGGGGCGTTTGACAAACCTCTCCCAAACACAGTAAGTTTTGCCGATCGTGCCTTCACCCATCCAAAGAACCCGGCGGTTGCGAAGTAGCGGGATTTTGCGGGAACTGGTCCGCGAGACCGATTTGAGCCCCCGCCAGTTGATCGCCCCTTTGTTTATTAAGGAGGGAATTCACGAGAAGATCCCTGTCCCCTCGATGCCCGGGGTTTATCAATTCCCGGTCAACGAGACAATTATCGAGGCGCAGGAACTTTGGAAGCGGGGGATCAGATCGGTCATTCTCTTCGGCATTCCTTCAAAAAAAGATGCGCGGGCAACAGGCGCTTATGACAAAAACGGCGTGGTGCAGAACACAATCCGCGCCATAAAAACAAAAATCCCGGAGATGGCGGTGATCGGCGATGTCTGCCTGTGCTCATCCATGGATCATGGCCATTGCGGCGTCGTGAATAAAAAAGGGGAGATTGAAAACGATCCCTCCCTTGAGCTTTTGGCCAAAACCGCCCTCTCACAGGCCGAGGCCGGGGCCGACATGGCGGCTCCGTCGGACATGATGGATGGGCGTGTAAAGGCGATCCGCCAAGCGCTGGATGAAAACGGTTACGCTCATCTGCCGATCATGAGCTACGCCGTTAAATATGCCTCGGCCTTTTACGGCCCCTTTCGCTTTGCTACCGAATCGGCGCCGAAATTCGGCGACCGGAAAACCTATCAGATGGATATCGCCAATGCCCGCGAGGCCCTCCGGGAGGCGAAAATCGACGAGGAGGAGGGGGCGGATATCATCCTGATCAAGCCGGCCCTTCCCTCGCTGGACGTGATCGCCCGCGTCCGGGGTGAGACAAAACTCCCGATCGCCGCCTATCAGGTGAGCGGCGAGTATGCGATGATTTGCGCGGCGGCGGAAAAAGGGTGGCTTGATCGACGGGCGATTGCCCTGGAGACGCTGACGGCAATACGAAGAGCCGGCGCGCAGTTGATTGTGACCTATTTTGCGAGGGAAATTGCCGGAGAATTGTAGGGGCGGCCCCCCGTGGCCGCCCTTGTTGGGCAACCACAGGGGGTTGCCCCTACGCCCGATGAATGAAATTTCGTGCAATCATTTTCGATTTTAATGGATTGATCGTCGACGATGAACATATTCATTGCGAATGTTTTCAAAAAGTCCTGGCCGAAGAAGAAATCACGCTGACGGAAAAAGACTATTGGGACATCTATCTGGGATTTGACGACAAGGGGTTGATTGAGGCGATTTTTGAACGCAATGGGAAAAAACCGACCCCAAAAAAACTCAAAGACTTGATCCGGAAAAAAGCGGATCTTTATCTGCCCATCCTTGAAAAGAAACTCAAATTTTTTCCGGGCGTTCTGGACTTCATCCAAAAAACCCGCGGGAAATGCCTCCTTGCCGTTGTCTCCGGCGCCCTTCGTTCGGAGATTGACTTTGCCCTGAAAAAGGCTGAAATTGCCGACGCCTTTGCAACCATTGTCAGCGCCGAGGAGACAAAGCACGGCAAGCCCGATCCTCAAGGATATCTCTTGGCCCTCGCGCGGCTCAAACAAAAAAACGCTGAAATCCGGCCGGAAAACTGTCTGGCGCTGGAGGATTCGCGGGCGGGGATCGAGGCCGCCCACCGGGCGCGGATGAAATGCGCGGGGCTGACCCACTCGTATCCGCGGGAGAAGTTGAAGGAAGCGGATTGGGTAGTGGAGAGTTTCGATGAGTTGTCTCAAATCATTTTGAAAGGAGAATTTCCATGAAAACAATCCGCTGTATTGTTTTTTCATTGGTCCTGTCCACCGGCCTCGTTTTTTCCGCCGGCGCCACGGATGTGATGTCCAAAATCCAGACGGGCCTTGAGGTGCTGGACCTCTTTTTAAACGGCCTGACCGACAAGGGGCAGACATCCGAAGGGGCCGTGGAGGTTGTCTCCGAAATAAGCGAGACCTTCAATATCGCCAACACGGTGGTCACGGCGCTGACCAAAAAGGGCTACACCCTGGGGGAGATTTATTATCTCAACCTTCTGGATCAGCAGAGCGAAAAGACGCTGGAGGAAATCATCGCCGCCCGAAAACCGGGCACGGGCTGGGGAGAGCTGGCCCATCAATTGGGGATCCATCCCGGCGACTTAAACAAAAAGCGCGTCGCCCTGATCAAGGAGAGCAAGGCCAGGAAAAACAAATCAGACAACGCGTCCGATGATCAAGCGACCCAACAGGAAAGCGGGTCGGATGATGAATCGGGACAGGGAAAAGCAAAAGGGAAGGACAAAACAACGGGACAAGGAGAGGGCCAGGGGCAGGGACAAGGAAAGGGAAAAAACAAATAAGCCTCTATTTTTGCAGATTTTCGATAATTCGTCGGGTACTGTAGGCGCGGTTCAGAATATAAAAGTGAATCCCCGGCGCGCCTTTGTCGACAAGATCGCGGCACTGACGCGTGGCCCACCGGATACCCACCTCCCGCATCTTGTCGTTGTCTTCGCCGCAAGCCTCCAGCTCCAATCGCAAATCATCGGGAATTTTCGCCCCGGACATCGAGGTGATTCGCGTCAGTTGCTTTAAATTCAAAACAGGAAGAATACCGGGGATAATCGGGACCGTGATTCCGATCTTTTTGGCCCGGGCCGCAAAATCAAAGTAATCGGCGTTATCGAAAAAAAGCTGGGTGATCACGATGTCGGCGCCGGAGTCAACCTTTTCCTTCAAATGAATCAAATCCTCTTTTTTGCTTTTGGCTTCGACGTGTCCTTCCGGATAGCCGGCCACCGCAATGCTGAAACCGTCGATCTCCTTCAAATACCTGACCAGTTCCGTGGCATACAAAAAACCATCCGCCGGTTTGACAAACTTTGTCTCCCCCTTGGGCGGGTCGCCGCGAAGGGCGACAATGAGATTCAACCCCTCTTTTTTAAGATGTTCTACATAAGAACGGATGGCCAGCCGGTCGGCCCCGACACAGGTAAAATGAAACGCCGTCGTGAGATGGAGCTCCCGGTGAATCCGAACGGCGAGATCGCGCGTCAGATCGCGCGTCGATCCGCCGGCCCCGTAGGTGACGGAAATAAAGGCCGGTCTGAACGGGGCCAGTTCCTTTAAAGCTTCAAACAAACCGGTCACCCCCGCCTCGTCTTTGGGAGGAAAGGTTTCGAAGGAAAAGTCTATTTTTCCGGGCTGATAAAAATCCCTGAAATTCATAGCAACTTTTCATTATTCCAACCGATGATGAAAGGAAACAGAAATAAACACAGTCCGCCCTTACCGATACAACCCGCCAGAATTTTGCGGAATCGCCTTTGACTTGATCATACAACTATGTTATTTTGTATGATGCAAACGGAAAGGAGGCTCTGTGCGCCATTTAAGCGGCGAAAAACTCATCCGGGTCACCGCCTGGGTTCCCAGAAAAAACCTTGCCCTTCTTCTTAAAAAACAGAAGAAAAAAACGAACCAGTCCCGGGTGATCAGAACGCTGATTGATGACGAAGTGGAAAGACTCCGCTCATGGCAGGCCCACGCCCCACTCTACGGGATCGCCGGCGAAAAAGATATCGATGAAAGCCTTCTTTGACACGAACATCTATTTCGATTTTCTCAAAGGCCGCTTTCCCAAACTTCTTTACGATTCCTATTTCAAAAAATACATTATCCGGATTTGCCCTGTTGTTTACCAGGAGCTGATCCGTTGCATCCGCTCCGGCGAGGTGAAAAAGCGGGTTGAAAGGATGACCCGCATGGTCGCCTTTCTTCCGGCCCCGACAGTGGAAATGTGGAAAACAGCGGGAGAAATAGCCGGACAGGTTGCCGGAAGCCATGACGAGCGGACCCTTGAGAGCATTCAAAACGATCTGCTGATTGCCCTCACGGCCCGCGAAAACGGCGCCCTGTTGATTACGCAGGATAAGTTCTTTCGCGCCATTCAAAAACATGTTCCCTTCCAGTTGATCCTTCATGTCAGCGAGAAAAAGCAAATTTAACAACCATCTGAAATTATTTGTCCTTTCCCGCTTCTCCCACTATAATAACAGGTATGCCCGCAACCAAACAGTTGCACGAATCGTTAGTCGAGATCATCCATAAAACGGCTACCGAACTCCCAGAGGATGTGTCGCGCACAATCGAAGAAAAGACCCCGCAGGAGGCCTCCCGCACCAAAGGGGCCTACGCCATGGAGACGATCAAGGCCAATATGGAGCTGGCGCGAAGCCAAAAGCTTCCGGTCTGCCGCGACTGCGTGTCCCTCTTTTTTGCCGTCGATTGTCCCCGAAAATTCGATGAAGAAGGCTTCGGGAAAGAAATCCGCAAAGCGGTGGTCAAGGCCACTCGCGCCGGGTACCTCCCGCAAAGTTCCATGGACACCCTAACCGGCGGGATGGCGCACAACAATTTGGGCCCCGGAATGCCCACCATGGTCTTTCATCAGAGCCACCGGAAAGACATTTCGGTGCGGCTGATCATGAAGGGGTCGGCCTGCGAAAATATGGGGGCGCAATACCTCCTCCCGGATACCAAATTGGGGACCTCCGCCGACCTGGAGGGGGCCAAAAAGTGCATCCTTGACGCCCTGACCCGCGCCCAGTCGGCCGGTTGCGGCCCCGGGGTGATCGGCGTGGGAATCGGCGGGGACCGGTTGAGCAGTTATCTTTGCGCGCGCGAGCAATTTTTAAGAAAATTGACCGACATCAACCCGGTGACGCCATTGGCCCGTCTGGAACAGGATATCGTCAATTCCTCAAACCAGCTGGGCATCGGCCCGTTGGGGTTCGGCGGAAAGACCGCCCTCCTCGGTTGCAAAATCGGCGCCTTAAACCGCCTCCCCCATTCGTATTTCGTCAGCATCTCCTACATGTGCTGGACCTGCAGGCGCCACGGCGCCGTTTTGGACGGGCGCGGAAAAATCAAGAAGTGGCTTTATTAGATGCCTTAAAGATTTCAATTGTCATGCCTCCCCCATTAGTATAGATTATTACCCTTTGTAAAAGCTTATTGCCACACTGTTTAACACAAAGGAGGGTTCCCAAGCCGCGCCGCCAGTGGCGGATGAAGCGGCTTGGGAGCGGAGTTTGCAGAGGCGAAAAGTGATTTAATTAAACGTCAAACTAAAATAAGGAGATAACACTATGAAAAAACTGCTTTTAAGTCTTTTGGGCATTGCGATTTTTTGTTTTGCCGTAAAGGCGATGGCCTTCGATATCCCCACTGGGGGAAGCTCCGAGGCCGCCAAGGTCAAAGAGGTGGCCACCGAGGTGGCCAAGAAGGGGATTGAAAAGGGCTTGAATGACAAGCTGTCCAAGGAGAATTGCGCCTTCTCCAGCGACTCATCCGTGGAGCCGTCCGAGATTCAGTGCAAGTCGGGCTCGCTTGACAGCGTCATCAAGTATGTCAACGACTGGCATAACGGGCTGGAAGGGACCATCTCCAGCGACTTCAACCTGACGGTGAAGGTGAGCGGGACCGACAAGACCGTCGCTTCGCGCCAGAACAAGCTCCAGACCAAGATCGACGGCAAGATGAACTACTGGGACAACATCGTCCGCCAGAGCGGCGATTCCGACAATATGGTTAAATTGTCGGTTTCGGTGAAGTAATTCAGGCACTAAGTAAAAAAGCTCGGGGGGTCTGTTTGTGGAATCATCTTCGTTCCCCGCCGTGGAAAGAAAGCCGGCTTTCCGCATGGGGCGAAGTTCTTTGGATGAGTCGTGTTCCTGTTGAGGCACGAAAGGCCCTACGAAGATGATGGAACAAACAGACCTCCCGAGCTTTCACACATTAAACCGGAAGTGCATGATGTCGCCGTCGCGCACGACGTATTCTTTCCCCTCCAGCCGCATCAACCCCGCCTCCTGAACCTTCTGCTCCGAACCGTACTTCAAAAGATCGTCATAATGATAGACATCGGCGCGGATAAACCCCTTTTCAAAATCCGAATGAATTTTGCCCGCCGCCTGCGGCGCCTTTGTCCCTTTTAAAACCGTCCAGGCCCGCGCCTCTTTCGGCCCGGCCGTAAAGAACGTCTCCAGGTCCAACAGCTTGTACGCGGCCCGAACGAGGAGGTTCAGCCCCGGTTCGGCCAGGCCCATCTCGTGCAGAAACC
>JACPFC010000065.1 GCA_016183175.1 Deltaproteobacteria bacterium | reverse complement strand
TTGCCCCCCAAAAAGGCCCAGGGATTTTTGAATTGAAAAGAAAGCCGCCGCCCCCCCACGCGAAAGTTCGAGCCGATTTTTTTCAAAAATTCCTTTTGAGCCTCTAAATTTTCCCCACCCGCCAGCAAACCCGCATGGTGAGCCGCTCTGATGAAATTTTGGGCCGGTTCGAGCCAGCCGGTTACCCCACCCTCCAAATGGGCCAGTTTGGTCCGTAATTCCATCTCCCGGTCGACCAGCTCCTTTTTGGCGCTCCGATACTCTCCCTTGTCAATGAGCCCCTCCAGATGGGCGTGCAAGAGACGGTCCTGCTTGACCTTGAGTTGGGGCAATTCCCGATCCAGTTCCTTTTTGAACTCGTTAACCGGCTGGCTCGCTTCAAGACCCATTTGGCCCAAGGTGGTCAGAGCCTCGGCAAAGGAGTCATCCGGCAGAGCGACTGTTTGGAGCGCTTCCTTGATCTGTTGGGCAAAAGGCTCCTCCCGAAGATATTTTTTCTCCGAACAAGGCCCCAATTTTTTCGTACAGTGATAATAGGCATGCCCCTTTTTCCGCTCTGCCGTGATGGCTCCGCCGCATGTGGCACATTTGGCAAGCCCAACCAAAGAAAAATGATGTTTTTTCACCTTATTGGGCTTGCCACGCCGCTTGAGGGTCTCCTGAACCCGGTCAAACAGCTCTTTGGAGACAAGAGGCTCATGGACGCCCTGGGCACAGTCATCCTTGTACCGGACAAGGCCGTAATAGAAAGGATTCAGGAGAGTGGCATGGACTTTTGCCAGCGCAACCTTTTTCCCGGAGCGGCTCACCAGACCCCATGACGTACAAAGCTCGCGAAGTTGTTTGAGCGTGGTGCGGCCTGAAGCATAGGCTTCAAAGAGTTTGGTAATCAAAGGGCCTTTCACCGGATCGACTTTGGGAAAAGAGTAGCGCCCACCTCCCAGATAGCCCAAAGGAGGGCCGAAGGGCCACTCGCCACGCCGAAGTTTCTGACGCTGGCCGCGCTTTACATTTTCGGAGAGATTGTCCACGTAATATTTGGACTGCCCAAAGGCCATATTGAGCATGAATTTCCCCTGCGGCGTGTTCTCGAACCAGAGGGTGCAAAACTTGAGGGCCTTCAAATGCCCGATATCCAGAAAATGAATGATCCGGCCGCCATCCAATGAGTTGCGGGCCAGTCTGTCGGGGTGCCAGGCAATAATCCCATCGGCCTCCCCTTTTGCGATACACGAGAGCATCTCATCAAAAACAGGGCGACCGGGGGATTTGGCCGTCATGGCCTCGGTGAACTCACGGACAATGGTGACCTTCTCTTTGGCGGCATGCTCGCGGACCTCGACAAGCTGGCTTTCGATGGAAAGGGCCTGACGCTCCTCGTTTTCCATCGATTTTCTGGCGTAGAGGAAGAATTTGTTGGACATGACGGCCTCCTGATTTGTGGCCTTTGGGCAGGACGTGAAAGGCCCTTTGGTTTGAAAACTCGTTGGGGAAAATTTAGAGGCTTAAACCGTTTTCTTCAAGGCTTTTTTTTGAAGAAAACGGTTTTAAAAAAATCGGCTCGCAGATCCGCCTCCGGCGGAGATGCAACAAAAAATTGTGGGTCGCGCGGAAGTGTGACCCGTGATTTTTTGTTGAACTTTCGCGTGGGGGGGCGGCGGCTCTTTTTTGATTTTAAAAATCCTTGGGCTCTTTTGGGGGGCAATTCTTTTAATTCCAATCTCTTGGGGGGCCATTCGGGGGGCTCTTTTTCCCTCCTTCGTCCGCCTCCGGCGGACGATTTTTTTTTAAAACGCGCACCATTTACTAATATGCGCTCCCAACGGGAATCGGACCCGTATTACGGCCTTGAGAGGGCCGCGTCCTAACCGTTAGACGATGGGAGCGGTTGTTTTTTCCATTACCAATTTTATTCGGGGCACAGCAAGTTCAAAAAAGAAGCGGTTGCTTTCCAGGCATGAGGTCACTTTTGCCTGCGGAGATCAAGTGAGATGAGAAACTCCGCTTCAGCTGGAGGGACCCCGGGGAGGGTGGAAACGGTTTTGGCGTTGGAGAACATCTGACCGGTCATCCGATTCGAGTCGGCAGTCACATCCATCCACCAGGTTATCGTTGTGGCGAAGGCCTCGTTATCGGGCATCCATGGGGGTTTTCCCGCGAAATCGAGCCGGATGTGGTTGCCGTCGATTTGAGTCTTGCTTCCGGCAGGGATTTTGGTTTGCCCCTGGGAACTGAATTCGAGACCTTCCGGGCCCAGGACGACATCCATATCGAAAGGTCCCACCGTTCCGACAGTGCCGGAAACACTTGACCGGATTACCTTCGCCGTTCCGTTCCAATGGCCGAGATAGGAGGGTTGTTCCTCCTCCGTTTTGGGGACCGTAAGCTCGAGTTTTTCCTTTTCCCCGACCTCGATGGTCGGTGTGGCCGAGGCGGCTTCCTTGCCGTCGGGAAGGAGGACCACGACCTGATAGGCGCCCGGTGGAACCGCGGCGGTGAAGTTCCCGTTCCCCTGGGGCGCAAGCGAATTTTCAAATCCCTCCTTCCGGATCATGATCGTGACCTCCGTGGCCGGAGACCCGTCCCCCTCGTGAACCACCTTTCCCAAAATGAACCCCTTCTCCTTCGTGTCGGCCTTCCCTTCGCCAAAGTCGATGACGAGCTCGTTCCCCGCATCCTTGACATGTTTCTTCCCGATCAGGTCGTCTTTCCAGGTCTCGCGCCCCGATTTCTTGTCCGCGTCGGTTTTGTCCCGATCGGACAGGGGGAGATCGTTCCATTCGGCGGCCGTCTTCTCCGAAGGTCGGCGGGTTTCCGTGTTGTGGTACGCCGACCGGAAAGGATCGAAGATGCGGCTGGTGAGGCGGCCCGACGGATCGCGCTCCTGCACGAGCACCGCCGTGTCGGTTCCGGTGAATTTGGAGCTGGCCCCCGGTTCGGGATTGTCATCTCCAAAAACGACCTGGTTATCGACGCCGGCGCCGTCGAGAATCTCCGAGAAGGCGTACGACCATTCCCCGCAGTTTCCGGTCCCGCTACTCTTGAGGGGGGCCGCATTTTCCTTGTCCCCCCCGCCCCAAAGTAAGCGGGCAAAATCGTCGGCCTTGCGAACGATCCCCACAACAGCCGAGCTAATCACGCTTCCGGTCCCGGCGCTCAACTGATAACTACGGGCTATTTCGGGAAGGCGCGAGGCGACATAACGGGCCTTTTCGCGCGGCGTCCCATTTTTGGGAAATCCGGCTTCTTCACCAATCGCCTTTCCCAAGTCGTTGAAACCGGTCGGTGTTGAAATCGATTGCGGCCATCCTTTCGGTATCGAGGATTGATAGGCCGGTGCAGGGGGAGGGGGCGGGGCCGGGGCCGGTCTTGGAGCCGGCGCCTCTTCCTCGCTGTAACCAAGAGAGGCCCCGAAAAGGCAGAGGCCGAATAAAAGTGCCGCGACCTTCACCATGGGATTATTTTACACCTGCCAAAATGCCGGGGCAAACGGAACTTTATTTTTATTCACCGAAAAACAGGTAAGTCGAACCTGCATTCCAGTCGTAGTCGTCGTTCCAGTAGGCGCCGATGAGGATGTCGGCATATCCGGCGGCATCTCCATCGATATTGCCAGCCCCCGATACAGTGAAGCCGGCATAGTCGTAGGTTTTTCCCCCTTCGAATATGGCGTCGGAACCGGAAAGGGCAATTTTAGGGGAAAGGCCGCTTCCCCCGTAAACAAGATAAACGGCCCCCGCGGAAAAACCGCCGTTAACGTTGTAGGGGGCGCCGACAAGCAGGTCGTCGTAGCCGTCGGCATTCACATCCCCGGCGCCCGCGACGCTGGAACCGGCCCGTTCGCTTAAGGTGTCTCCCTGGAGTTTGATATCGGCACTGGAAAGCGAAACAAGACGGGTGAGGGTATCGCGGCCGAAAACCACGTAGGCGGCCCCCCCGTTACTGACCAGATCGTCGTTGTAACGGGCGCCGATGAACAGATCGTCATAACCGTCCCCGTTGACATCCCCCCCCGAGGCCACGGCATACCCCGCGCTGTCGGAGGCGTTCTCGCCGGCCAATATCATGTCCGCCGCGCTCAAATAGGAAAAACGGAGAAAGGGGGTGGTCTTCCCCAAAATCAGATAGGCGGCCCCGGAATCGTTGCCCCCCCGGTTGTTGTCCCAGGAGCCGATGAGGATATCGGCCAAACCGTCCCCGTTAAAATCGCCGGCCCCGCTTACTGCGGTTCCCGCATAGTCACTTTTATACTCGCCGAAGAAACGGACGTCGGCCCCGGTTAAAACCATGTTGGTCAGGGAGGAACTTCCAAAAACCAGATAAACGGCGCCGGCATTGAGCCGAAAAAGATCGTTTCCGGGGGCCCCGATTAAAATATCGTCATACCCGTCCCCGTTCACATCCCCGGCGCCGGCCACGCTCGTCCCCGCGTAATCGCCTGCGTTGGTGCCGTCGTAGAGCACATCGGAGGTGGAAAGACTGCCGCCGGCCAAAGAGGAACTGCCGTAAAAAAGATAGACCCGCCCGGCATTGGTGCCAGTGGCGTCTTGGTAAATGGCGCCGATCAACACATCGTCGCAACCGTCGCCGTTTAAGTCCCCGGCCCCTGCAACATCATAACCGGCGTAATCGCTTGCCGCCTCACCCGTCCATTCGATGTCCGCGGATCCCAAATTGACCGAAGAGGTGACCGGCCCGAAAACGACAAAAGCGGCCCCCGCATTGGAGGCGCCGTCATCATTAAAGGGCGCACCGATGATGACATCGTCGGTGCCGTCGCAGTTGACGTCCCCCGCGGAAGAGACCGAATAACCGGAATAATCGCCCATCGCCTTGCCGGTCAACTCGGCATCGAAATCGGCGGATAGGTCGAAAGTGCCTGAAAGTTGCGGCCAGGCTTTCGGCGGGAAAAGAAAAAGAAAGCCAAGAAAGACGAGGAAAAAGAAACGCATGGGAACCTCCCATGACCCCCTCCATTAGAAACCGCATTCAGGGAAAAAATGCAATAGGTTATTCCTCTTCCTCCCCCTTCTGCTCATAATGGCACATGTCCCGATAATCGCAGAACCGGCATTGCTTTGTATTGGCCGGATTGGGGGCGAATTGGCCGTCGCTGATTTTTTGCACGACCTCGGCAATGCGTGCGGTAACCGCCTCCTGAAGCGCCGTCCATTCAGACTCGCTGATGAGCGAATTTTTCTTGAGCACGCCGCCATCGCCCCTGCCGGCAATGAAAATGCCCGTCCGCTTCGAAAGGTCCTTAAAACCCAGGTAAAATCCCCCGGCAGGCCGGTGGTCTTTCAAAAGCAGGCGGTTGACCGCCATTAAATAAACCGGCATCTGAATCGACTCCCCCTCCCGGATGCTGGAGGTGGAATCGACATCCCCGGTTTTGTAGTCAATCACGCTGAATGTCTTGTTTTGCTCGTCCACGTCGATCCGGTCGATTCTGCCGGATATAAAAAATTCCCGGTTTTCGTGCTTGAGGCTTAAAGAGGGGATCGGTCCCTTGCCGAAATTCCATTCAAAATATGAAGGGAGGGTTGTCTTTTGTTCCCGCCGAACGAGGTCGATTTCGTCCCGCAAAAAAGCGGCGATCGTCTCCCTTGCGCGGGCGCAGAACGGCCCGGCAATCGCCTCGGGGGTTCGGCTTAAAAAGGGATCCCGTGTTTTTTCTTCTTCAATTAATATTCCGGCCTGCTCGATGAAACGGTGCAAATAGACATCGTACTCGACGGCGTCGCGGTAGAGAATGCGGCCGGCTGTATAGAGTTTTTGTAAAATCCGGTGCAGAAAATTTCCCCTCACATCGGGCGGGACGTCGATTTCCTCTTTTTTCAATTCGCCCAGCTTCAGATGGTAATGGGCGTAATATTGATAGGGGCACTTCCGATAGGTGATAATTTCGGAGACGCTGAATTCGTTTTTCCGTACTTTGGGAAAAATAGTCGTCTCCTGTCTCCTGCCTCCTGTCTCCTGTCTCCTGCCTCCTGTCTCCTGCCTCCTCTCCCCAGTCTCCACCAGCCTCGCCACCGTCTGCTCCTTCCCGTCCCACAAAATGTTTGGATGCGTAAAAACAACCTCGCGCGTCGTCCGGTTTACCGCCTGTTCCAGGCGATATTTTTCCCTTCCATGGCGATAGGCCGGAGCCTCAACAATCTCCCGCATTGCCGGGTCCAGAAGAAGATCGGTGGAATAAAAAGGGTGTTCCCCAGCGGGGGGGGGATAATAACCCTCCACATATCCGCAGACAAACAGGAGATCGAAATCGTGTCCCGGCGCTTCCTCCATGGAGACGAGTGTCACTCCTCCATGGGATGGGGGCGGTTTCAGACGCAGGCGCGAGAGTTCGTCATGACGCCATTGGGCAAGTGTTTTGTCGGGGATTTGATTCCTGAACAAAAGATTTTTTTCGAACTCCCATTCCCGGTCGAACTCCGAGGCCAAGGCGAGGGCGGAAAGTGATTCGGCAACGGCGTGTGTCTGCATTTCCAGAAAAACCGGGACCAGTTCCTGCGGCTGACGGCCCGAGGCGGCAGGGCCGCCGGCCGGATGGTCCGGATGGGGCTTCAAACCGTCCGCACACTTCTTCACAAAATGCAAAGAAGTTGCAAAAGAAGAATCTATTAAAGGGATAAAACGCGAAAGGGAAGGGGCATAAACGGGAGAATGGGGGATGCCACGGTGTGAGAACAGCTCCGAGAAGCGGCGGTGGTAAAAAGGGTCGGGGGGAAGGATGATGCCGACGGCATTGGCCTGGCCTCCGGCACCGGCCCCGCCGGCGGCACTGGCCCCGCCGGCGGCACTGGCGGCGGCGCCGACCACCCACGAAATTTCGTCAGCCGGGTCGGTAAATGACCGGGATGAGATATTTGCCTTGGTTGTCCGGCCGTGAAAATACTCGCTTTCGGCGGCGATTTCCCCCAAAAAAGTGTATGCCGGATAAAACCAGGGGTCCTCGCCCGCCTGATAGTCGAAGGAGTAGGAAACGACAATGTCCAGTTTTGGAAACTTCCGCCCCAGTTCCTTGATAATTTCCCTCTGTCCGAGCGTCAAGGGGAAGAGGCGGTCGATGTAGACGGCCTTGAGAAGTGAGGGCAATTTCAACCGGCCGGTCCTCAAGAGGCCAAGGGTCGTGGCATAAAGATCCCCTTCGTCAAAATAAGACAGCTCCTTCAAGATGCTGTTTGCATCTTCAAAAAGTTTGAAGAGATCCTCCAGTTCCGGGGTGAGATGCCTTTCCATCTTCTGCCGGGTCGCCTGGGGGGTAAGGCCGTTTTTTTTCAGGCTTACCAGGGTCGCGGACAATTCATCGACGATTCCGGGAAATTCATAGGCGTTATTCATTGTTTTATATTTATTATTTAACAATAAGTTGCGAATGATATTTCGACTGATTCTTGAAGTGGCTTGATGGAGGCGCGGGAGGTTGTGTTTCAGGAGGTTAAGCAGGAGACGTTCGAAAGAGACAACGGCAGAGCCGATGAAAATGGGGGGAGCGAGGTCGGTGGCGAGGAACCGTTTTTGATAGGCCTCAACCGAGCGGGTGGTCGGCGCCACCAGAAAGAATGAATCGGCATAACCGTCCGGGCCATATCGGCCAAACAGGCGGCGAAGGAGAAAATTGGTTTTTCCCCCGCCGGCGGGTCCGTGTAACAGGGTGATTGGCATGAGAGTTAGATAGTAAACATTTCCTTTTCAATCAAGGCTCAATCGGTTTACACTGGCTAACCCATGCGGATCAACCATCTGATCCTTATTTTTATCTGGGGCTTACTCACCGCCGCTGACGCGGGAGCCACGGAACCCAACGTCTATTCCGACGCAAAACGCGGTTTTTCGCTCGAAGTGCCTGAAGGGTGGGAGGTACAGCCGCAAAAGGAGGGGGATCTGGCGGTGGCGCTGGTTTTGCCGACGCCCTTGAAGCCCTTTAACGGCAGTATCATCTTGAGCCTTATCGATGAAAAACTTCCCATGCCCGAAAACAGGGAAGAGCTTTCCGCCATTGTCAAACAGATTTCCGGCCCTTCGGCGCAGGTGCCCAATATCGACGATTTCAAGGTCGGACTTTCCAAACTGGATCGGAGGAAGGGGTCTGCCGCCTTTTTTTACCAGGCGTCGTACAATTTGAGCCGCGTGAAATCCGCCAAAGACCGAAAGGTGAAGACGGTCAATTATCTGTTTCGGGAAAGGGGGCGCATTTTTGCCCTCTCGCTGGTGGCTCCCGCCTCGGACTACAAAAGGCTGGAAAAAATTTTCTATGGTGTTATCAGTTCCGTGCAAGTCTCCGAAGCTGAAGCCGGACCGGCGGTCAAAAAAAAGCGGACGCGTTGACGCCAAAGATTTTTAACCTGCAAGGAGGAAATGTCATGACCGATAAAAGCAAACTGATCAAGGCGGTGGTTTTGGGCATTGTGATTTTGTTTCTGGTTTTCACGTTGAGTCCCTTTGTACAAATAAACCCCGGGGAGCGCGGAGTGGTCACCCGTTTCGGGGCGGTGCAGGATGAGGTGATGGGGGAGGGGCTCCATTTCCGGATTCCCATTGTGGAAAAAGTCGTCTCTGTTGACGTCAAAACGCAGAAGCTGGAGGTGGATGCGCCGTCTTATTCCAAGGATCTGCAGAATGTGGAGACAAAAATCGCCTTGAACTTTCATCTGGAGCCCAATGCGGTCCAGAAATTGTGGCAGGAGATCGGAAGCGATTACGAATTTCGCATCATCGCGCCGGCCATTCAGGAATCGGTGAAGGCCGCCACGGCCCAGTTTACGGCGGCGGAATTGATTGTCGAACGCCCCAGGGTGAAGGATGAAATCATGCAGGCCCTGATAACCCGTCTGGGGCCGAGGCACATCACGGTCGATGATTTTTCCATCATCAATTTCGATTTTGCCGATTCGTATGAAGACGCCGTGGAACAAAAGCAGGTGGCCCAGCAAAATGCGTTGAAGGCCGAAAACGATCTGAAGAGAATTCAAATCGAGGCGGAACAACGCATTGCCCAGGCCAAGGCGGAAGCCGAGGCGATCCGGATTCAGACCGAAGCCCTGCGCGAAAACCAGAATCTCATCAAGCTTGAAGCGGTAAAGAAATGGAACGGCGTTTTGCCGCAGTATATGCTGGGCGATTCGGTGCCGCT
>JACPFC010000064.1 GCA_016183175.1 Deltaproteobacteria bacterium | reverse complement strand
TTTTTCCAGCGTGGCAACGGTGATATCGTGTTGCCCCCGCTCGATCGCCGAAAGATTGGGCCGCGGAATGCCCGTTCGCGAGGCGAGTTCTTCCTGGGTCAGGCCACGGACCTGCCGCCAGGCGCTTATCTGTTGGGCCAACATATTACATAATGTAGTATAAATAGTACAATTTGTCAATATCCGGAAAAAGGGAAGATAAGTTCTTTGAGACAGGAAAACATGCATTGGGTCGCGGCGGGGGTCAACGACTCAGCGCAACCAACATGTCTTGGGATCTATTTTGAGGATTGATCAGACCCCTTTTAATCTCGGCAAGGCTCTCACCGTATTTTGCCCTGTTTTGCGCCCGTCTTTCTTCTTCCGCCGGGCCGCGGTCGTTAACGAGGGGAAGAGGGTCGAGGTTCATCTGTTCATAGTGGTTGATCGTGTTGGCAAAGTACCAAGTCATGCCGTCTTCATCGAGGATGTCGTGGAATTTTTTGTTGGCCGCGGCTTTGGCTAGATTTTCCGTGTCGATTTCGTCCGGGTTCTTGTAGAGATACTGGGCAAAGGCGGCTTCCAGCTCACGGAATCGGGTTTTTTTGGATCCGTCGATCCGATCGAGATAGGCACCGAGCCTTTCCTGGTCTTCATAACCGTTATGTAAAGCATAGAATGCTTCAGCAGCCAAAGCTCCCGTAAGCGCTCCCCCAACAAATCCTACAACGCCTCCCGTGAGAATGCCATTGAGAGTGGTAGGGCGATGTACATAGAGTATTGAAAAAGTGAAGATGGTTCCACCACCTAATGACGCAAGCCAGAGAGGTATAGCTTGGTCACCCTCGCGGATCGTGAAGCTCAAATCTTTTAACAATTTGTCCTGCTCTTTGGGTTTCAACGATTCGAAGCTCGGTATTTGGCGCACTTCACGGACAAAACGCCCGACCTCCCGCTCGAGAGACGGCTTGAATTGTTCGGGTGTTTTGTTGAAAGAAGTGGTGCAAAATTGAAGGGCCTCACGGTTACCGAGGGCGATGTCGGAGAGTTGCGCGATTCCCTCACTCTTTGTCAGGTCTATTTGAGACAGATCCGTTTTTCTTCCTTTTTGAACATCTTGAACAAACTGGGTACAGTCCATAATACCTCCGGGATGTTATTGTTGCTTGATTTAACCCATCCGCCTTTGATAGACCTCTTTTTCCTGTGAGTAAACCAAAAAATACGGGGGCAGTGGATGATTTGGGGTTGCCTTTCATCCCATATGTAGCTACAATTAGCCTATGTATCCACATTTATCCAGTTCGGCGCAGATGGTGAGCACGGGTATTCGCCAGTTGAAAAACAACCTGAGCCGCTATGTCTCCTCGGCAAAAGAGGGGAAAATTATTTTGATTACCGAACATGGCAAGCCGGTGGCCCGGTTGGTTCGGGAGGCCTCCCGGACACCCACTTTGCGCGACCGCCTGGCCCCTCTGGCCTTGAAAGGGTTGGTACATCTGCCCGAGCGGGATCTTTCCAGGGATTTTCCCAAACCCGTTGCCCTTAAAGGGGGGCGCCTTTCCCACTGGGTTGTCGAGGACCGCCGATGATTTTGTACCTCGATACCAGCGCCCTGGTGAAAAAATATGTCCTGGAACCGGGTTCCGGAAAGGTGATCGACCTCTGGCGGGAAACGGAGGGGATTGCCGTTTCAAAAGTCGGCTATGCCGAAGTTATGGCGGCCTTTCATCGGAAAAAAAGGGAAGGGGGGTTGACGGGCCGGCTGTTTAGCCGCACGGCGCGTTCGTTCAAAAACGACTGGAAAAGTTTCATCCGTGTCGACGTTTCGCCGGAATTGGAGAAGCTGATTGATCGGCTGGTTTCGAAATATCCTTTGCGCGGGTTCGATGCCATTCATTTGGCCTCCGCCATTGCCGTAAAACGGGCCATGAAGGTTAATTTGGTCTTCGTTGCCGGAGATGAGCGCCTTCTTAATGCGGCCCAGAAGGAGCGTCTGCCGGTCCGGAATGTGAGCGAATGAGTAAACCAAAAAAATATCAGGGGACGGCCGACTACATCGCCTCCGATGAACTTCAGCAGGTGGTGAATGTCTCTTTGGCCATCGGTCGGCCTCTGCTTTTGAAGGGGGAGCCGGGAACAGGAAAAACCCTGCTGGCAGCCTCCATTGCCGATTCGTTGAACCGCCCCCTCATCCGATGGAACATCAAATCAACCACAAAAGCGCAGGATGGGCTTTATTTCTACGACACGGTTCAACGTCTAAACGACAGCCGGTTTGGTGACGGCGATGTGAAGAATATCAAGCGCTACATCAAGCTGGGCAAAATCGGCGAGGCCTTTACGGCGGACGAACCGGTGGTTCTGCTCATCGACGAAATCGACAAGGCCGATCTGGAATTTCCCAACGACCTTCTGGCCGAGCTGGATGAAATGCGTTTTTTCATCCCCGAAACAAAAGAGGAAATCAGGGCAAAGCAGAGGCCGATGGTGGTCATTACCTCCAACTCCGAAAAAGAACTCCCGGATGCGTTCCTTCGCCGTTGTGTTTTTCATTTCATCGAATTTCCCAACCCTGAAATGATGGGTCGAATCGTGAAGGTTCATTTTCCCGACCTCGAATCGAAGACAATTCAGTCAGCGCTGAAAAAATTCTACGAGATCCGGTCCCAAACCCATTTGCGAAAGCCCCCTTCGACCTCCGAGCTGATCGACTGGCTCCATGCCCTGGTCGCCATGAGTATCGATCCCGAAACCCTGTTTAAAGAAACGCCGCTGATGGGGGTATTGTTGAAGAAGGAAGAGGATATGGTGGTTCCGGCGAGGGTGAGGCGGATGTGAATCGTAGGGGCGAGGCTTGCCTCGCCCTGGGCAGGGCAAGCCCTGCCCCTACCGTATGTTATTAACCTTCCTTTATACATTACGCGCCCTTAAAATCCCTGTCGGGACCCAGGAATGGCTGGCCCTGATGGAGGCCCTGATCAAGAATCAGGGCGATTCCTCGCTCACCCATTTTTACCAGGTTGCCCGGTCGATCCTTGTCAAATCCGAAGCCCTCTACGACTCCTTCGACCAGGCCTTTCTTATCTGTTTTAAGGGGTATCAGGGAAATTTTGACATCAAGAAAGAACTTCTCGACTGGCTCAACAAGAGTCTCGATCCATCACAGCGTCCCCCTCTGCCGCAAATTCCTCCGTTGGCGCTGGAGGAACTCCGCAAGAAATTTCTCGAACGGCTCAAAGAGCAGATGGAGGAGCATCATGGTGGAAGCCATTGGATCGGCACCGGCGGCACATCGCCGTTCGGCCATTCAGGTTCGCATCCCTCCGGCATCCGGATCGGCGGGCCCGGTGGCGGAAGGTCGGCCGTCCAAGTGGCTGAAGAACGGCGATTCGCCAATTACCGGCAGGACCGCATTCTCGATACCCGTCAGTTCAAGGTGGCTCTCAAGCGTTTGCGCAAGCTCGATTTTCACGGTGAGGCGACCGAATTAAACATCGACAAGTCGATCGACAAAACCTGCAAGAACGTCGGTGAAATCGAACTGGTTTTTCAGCCGCCGCGGAAGAATCAGACCGAGCTTCTTCTGCTGATGGATGTCGGCGGAAGCATGGACCCGTATGCCGAGCTGATGGAGGCGCTCTTTTCGGCGGCGCATGCCTCCACCCATTTCAAGGCCTTCAGGCATTTTTATTTTCACAACTGCATCTATTCGCGCCTCTACAACGACATGTTCCGCCGCGAGTTTATTTCAACCGAAGAGCTTTTCAAAACCTACCGAAAATCGTTTCACGTCGTCATTGTGGGGGATGCCTGCATGAACCCGTACGAGCTTTTGGCGCAGGGCGGGGCCATCGAGTATTGGGAGATGAATCAGCGAACCGGGCTGGAATGGTTTCGGCTCATCAAACAGCACTATCCATCGACCGTCTGGCTGAATCCCGAGCCGGAAGATTATTGGGGACATCATACCATTGAGGCGATCAAGCGGGTTTTTAAAATGTATCCCCTGACGGTTTCCGGCCTGACCGAGGCGGTGGATGATTTGCGGGGGGAACGAGTCAATACCGCCTGAAAAAGGCTGAAAAAGGCTTTATTGACTTCATTTTAAAGACTCTTTTATACTTCCCTTGCTATGGCATGGACCATGAAAGTCATTACGAAGCGGCGCGGAAAAGAAGATCCAATTGCCGAAGGAGCCGCGATGTTGCGGTTGGTTCGGCAATTGAGGGGTGATGCGTTAATTCCCAGAGGGGTTTACCGTTTTAAATCGATGGAAGAGGCTGATCGATGGATGATTCACAAAATGGCGAATACTCGCGTACACCTGTTCTCGAAGACGTGATATCGATTTGCGATTCTTTGAACAAGGCAGGAGTCAATTACATTGTCATCGGCGGCATTGCCGTCATTTTGCACGGCTTTGGCAGAGGCACCAAAGATATCGATCTCCTCGTGGATGCTTCAGCCGAAAATATTCGCAAGATTAAAAAGGCGCTCTCGATACTTCCCGACAATGCCATCTCACAAATTCAGGACGACGAAGTCCGGCGCTACTCTGTTGTCCGTGTTGCCGATGAAGTGGTCGTCGATTTGATGGCCAAGGCCTGCGGGATCGGCTATCGGGAGGCGGAAAAGGGCGTTGAGTGGAGAAATATCAGCGGGGTCAAAATACCGGTTGCCGGCAAAGAGTTGCTCATTAAAATGAAGGACACGATTCGTCCCGCCGACAAAATGGATGTTGATTTCCTCAAAGCTGAAATAGAGGCGGAGAGTAAAAAAAGACCTGACCGAGGCGGTGGATGATTTGAGGGGGGAGAAGAAATCAGATCCAATCGGCCCATGGTGATTTGTTGGCGGACCAGCCCATGGCGTTGCGCACAAATTCGAAGTTGTCATACCACATGTCGCCCAAGGTTTTTTCTTCGCCGTAAGCGGCTGTTTGGGCCTTGGTGACCCCGTAATTGATCAGGGAACCGGCCGTAACACCTCCAACAGCCGCCAATGTTACTGGATGGCGAGCCGCCGCTGACGCCAGCGTTACGGCGCGCATCGAGGCAAATCGCGACAAAATAGAGGCCCCTTGCCATCGGGCGAAGGCACACAGGAAAGAAGCGGTTCCTCCGATCACCGATCCGTGAAACGAGGCGTCGCTGTCAGGGGCGATTAAATGCCCTGCGTATCCTCCCGCCAGCGCACCCGGTATGGCGGCAGGGAGCAGAGGAAGCGTTTGAGGGCTTAATGCCAGCATTTGCCAGAGACCCAAAGCGTTGACAACCCCAAAGACCGTTTTCTGATCCGACTTTTCAATGCCCAAGAGATACATGGTCTCTTTGCCGGCCATCAGGAGACCACTCCAAATAAGGGATCCAACTACGGTGGAATTGCGCTCCATTTCAAGCTGGTAATTTCTGGGATCGGATAATCTCATTGCTTTTTCTCGGATCGAGTCAGCCTTAAAAAAAGTTGCGTCCTATTTTCAAAAAATTATGGATTAGTAATTAGGAGGGCATCATCGGTTATTATCGAAAATGTCGGTTCAAAGTCAGCCCTTGAAATGGGAAGATAAAAGTAGTATAGATGGAGTATGAAAGCAAAGGCATCAATCACACTTTCGGAGGATACTCTTAAGGCGCTGGACGCACTGGGGGGAGAGTTCAAAAACCGCTCGGAGGCCATCGAAAACGCGGTGGTCTTTTTCCTCGACAGCCGGCGCGCCAAAGTCCGGGAACAAAAGGACCTCAAGATTCTCAATCAAAAGGCGGACAAGCTTAATCGGGAGGCGAAAGAGGTTCTTTCCTATCAGATCGAGGTATGAAGCGAGGCGATTTATACCGGGTGTACAAGCCAGGCAAGGCCGATCCAAGGCGGTTCCGGGTTTTTATTGTTGTGAGCCGCCAAGTGCTGATCGATTCCCGGTTTTCCACCGTCATTTGCGCCCCCGTCTATTCCCGCTTTGACGGTTTATCCACTCAAGTACCGCTCGGAACCTCCGAAGGCCTCAAACACGATAGCGCCATCCATTGCGACGAGCTGGTCAGCATCCAAAAATCCCGTCTTACCAACTTTATTGGCACTCTCTCGGACAAGAAAATAGGGGAACTCGATAAAGCCCTCTCCATTTCCCTGGCTCTGGATAACATTTAATCAATTCCAACGTTCATCCAAGAGGCTCCAAAAATGCTTCCAACGGGTTAATGACGCGCAGGTTTCCCCGCGAATAAGACCTTTTCAGGTCAGCCACGATCTGGGCGGCCTTGGGTGGTTTCAGGCGTTCGGCATAATAGGCCAGCGAACGATCCACCTCGCCATCACCATACTTGGCCTCAACCAGTTCCTCCAATTTTTCGTCCCTGAAGACGGCAAAGTCGACCTCCCGCCCCTCTTTGTCGCGGATATATTTTAATTCGTACCGGTATCCCCGGCTGTCTTCCGCGAACTGGATTTTTTTCAACAAATGGGTGGCCACAAGATTTTCAAAACGGGCCCCTTCATTCCCCAACACGTCCCCATTGTCGTAAAAATAGACCTTTGGCGGCTTCAGCACGGCCCGCGGAAGATTTCTGGCGTGCGGCCTGACAACAAAGACAAGGCACATTCGTTCCAGCACCTCCAGCCAACCCTTGAGCGTTTGCGGCGCGACTTGAAGATCCTCGGCGATGTTGGAGAGAACCGTGGGGCTCCCCACGCGGCTTCTCAAGGCATCCACAAAGAGACCCAGCAGTTGAATGTTTTTGACCGATTCGAGGTCTCTGACATCGTCTTTGAGGACACGGTCGAAACGCTCGCGGCGCCATCGGCGCGCCTCCTGTTCGTCGTTGTCGAAAAAAGGCTCCGGAAAACCGCCGACGGTCATCAGGCGCTTAAACGCCTCGTCCGGCCCGATTTTTTCCGGAATTTCGGAGAGGGTGAAAGGGTGGAGGCGCCAGTAGTGGTAGCGCCCCATGAGCGAATCCCCCCCCCGCCGATAAACGTCCAGTCGGGCGCTCCCCGTCACCAGAAAGCGGTGATTCTTCTTTTGGGTATCATAGAGGCCCTTGATCCAGTTTTTCCAGCGGGGATATTTATGGAGTTCATCGAACACCAAAAGCGTATCCCGGTCGCTCCATTTTTTTTTCAACAGATCGCGGCGGTGTTCATCGTCATCCCAGTTGAAATAGACCCCTCCGGTGTTTTTGGACAGATATTTTTGGAGGATGGCCTCGGCCAGCGTCGTTTTGCCCACCTGCCTTGGGCCGCCGATAAAAACCATCTTTTTTTGAAGATCCTTCAGGATGAGGGGCTCCAGGTAGCGCATGATGGCTATTTTAACGTGTATTATATTTCAGTCAAGTCTCTTTTAAAGCATGCTTTAAAATAGCCATATCCGGGACATTAAACCTTAAATCCATTCCGCCCAGGGGGATTTGTTGGCCGACAGGGGTGTTACCCAAAACGGGAAAACGGGAAAACCATTGAAAGTGGGCGAATGATGTGTGGAATGTCTGGAAGTCCGGGCAGAAAAAGGTTTGCCTCCAACAGCGACCATCCGTGAAATTGAGGTCCGCGTTTAATGCCCCCCGTTCCCGTCCTGAAACCCCGTGAGGTCATCCTGCGTTGACGGCGGGTTAGATAAAAAAATTTGATATCCTGCCCCGGATCGTGCATAGAACACATGAGTGCAAATTCAAGCAATCAGGGAAAAATGGAAAAAAGGTCTATGGGAGATGACCCTTCATGCCCGCAAGCGAATGGGCCAGCGAAAAATTACCGGCAAGGAAATCGGGGAGATCGTCATGCAGGGGGAAATCATCGAAACTTACCCCGATGACAAACCCTTCCCATCGTGTTTAATATCAGGTACAATTCGGGGCGGTTTTCCGCTTTACGTTGTTTGTGCCGTCAGCGACAAGGTGCATGTGATTACCGCCCATTGGATGGATCCCAAAGTATGGCTCGATCCAAAAACAAGAAGGGAGAAAAAGAATGAAAAAATCTGACCGGTGTGCCTCGTGCGGCGGACTGCTTATGAGCAAAAAAATCAACTTTGACCAGCATTGGGGGAGTGACATCGTAGTCTTTGAAGCGGTGCCCGCCCGTGTATGCGTTTTGTGCGGGGAAGTTTGGCTAAGTTCGCCTGTCCTCAAAAAGATGGACCGGATCCTGTTGGAGAGGCGAAAGCCTTGTCGCAGGCTCTCTGTTCCTGTCTGGTCATTGGAGAGGTTAAAAGCGGCCTGATGTATGATTAAAATTTCCCAACTCACTGTCGAGCAGATAAAGGAAAAACGGGACAAGAAGGAAAACTTCCGTCTCATCGACGTCCGGGAGAAAAGCGAATACGAAATTTGCCGGATTGACGGTTCCACGCTGATTCCTCTTTCGGAATTTGCGAAAAGGGCGTTGAATGAACTCAAACCCGAAGACGAAATCGTCATCCACTGCCATCACGGCGGCCGGTCGCAAAAAGCCTGCGAATATCTGGCGAGCCAGGGGTACAAGAAAGTGGCCAACGTGGCCGGCGGCATCGAGGAATGGTCTCTCAAAATTGATCCCAAAGTCCCGCGATACTAAAAACTGCATGACCCAAAATTTAAAATCGTTTAAGCCGGCCGACAATTCACGCTTATTCTCGAACGATCCCGGTTTCCAGGAGCTCCTCTCGTTTGTTTGCGATGAGAGAGAGGCAGATCGTCTCACCTCGGTCCTCACGGCCTGGGAAAAAAAGCTTCCCGCTTGGAACGATCTCTCCAACGAGGCGGCGCGGCCCGAAAAACTGCCGCGCGTGGAAAAATATGACCGGGTCGGCAACCGGCTGGAAAAGGTTGTTTTTCCCCCGGAGACAAAAACCATTCGCAGGGAAGTCGTCGAGGCGGGCATCTTTTCCAATCAATCGGAGGTCGAAAAATTCGCAAAGATCTATCTTCTGGCCCAGATCGGCGAGGGGGGAGTGACCTGTCCGCTCGCCTGCACCGACGGGTTGATCCGTGTTGTCCAGGCCTTGGGCTCCGATTTTCTCAAAAAAGAATATCTCCCCAAACTTTTGTCCGCCGAATACCCGCTGTCGGGGGCGCAATTCATCACGGAACAATCGGGGGGTTCGGATGTGGGGGCCATTGAGGGGACGGCGCGTGAAAACAAAGACGGCAGTTGGGCGATCACGGCCGAAAAATGGTATTGCTCCGCCTACGACGAATTTTTTTGCCTGGCGGCAAGGCCCGACGGTTCGCCGGAGGGGACCAGGGGGGTCGCCATATTTTTTGTCCCACGGCTCATCGACGGCAAGCCGAACAACCTTTCCATCCGTCGCCTGAAAAACAAGCTTGGGACGCAATCGCTCCCGACCGCCGAGGTCGATTTTGAGGGATCGAAGGGGTGGCTCATCGGCAAAAAAGAGGACGGCTTTTACAACCTGATGAATTACATCCTTAACGTCTCCCGCATTCATAACGCCGCCAACAGCCTGGCCCTGCACCGGCGGGCATTTGTGGAGGCGCTGAATTATGCCGGGCAGAGGGTGGCCTTTGGGAGCTGCCTCATCGATTTTCCCCTCATTCAACAGTCTCTCTTGTCGGTTCTTGCCGCGCTCACCGCGAGAAGGGGGCTCTTTTTCTCCCTCCTTGCCGGGATCGACAAACAGGGCCTTTTGCCGGAAGAGAGGGAACAACGCCTCTGGCAGAGGTTTCTCATCAATCTGATGAAATACCGGACGGCGTTTCAGTTGACCGGGATGGTGAAGGAGGCGATTCTGGTCTTTGGAGCCAACGGGATTATCGAGGATTTTTCCATCCTGCCGCGCCTTTTGCGCGACAGCCTGATTGTCGAAACGTGGGAAGGGCCGCACAATGTCCTCTGTCTGCAGATTTTAAGGGATGTCGGTCGCTTCGATTTTTTCAGCCGCTTCAAAAAGGAGATCGGCCGGATCGTTCAATCGTGGCCCGCGGGGACGCTGGATGAAAGCCGGAAGATTTACTTGAACGCCGTCAAAAAAGCGGAGGAGTTGTTCACAAAAGAGCGTCCGGCGGACAAGGTCTGGGTTCAAACGCACGCCCGCCGGATTGTGGATCATTTGGCCGATCTGCTGGAGATCGGCGGCCTCGTTCGTCAGGGGATCACTCAAAAAAACAACCGCCTTCTCATTTTGGCGGCCCATTTAACCCACGAATCCTTCCGCGGGCCGTTGGCCGGGTTTGAAAATCCGGTCATCAAAAACCTGCCGCAATTCGGCCTCGATCTGGTTTCCGAAAAACCGGTGAAAGGTGATTTGAAAGGGTTTTAATGGCGAATTTCAGAATATCAGAGGTTTGGAAATGAATTCCGGTATCTTGAGAGTCTCGTTAACCGATTTTCCTTTTCGCATTCATTAAACAGTCTGGAGACTTCCTCTTCAGAATACCGTCCATCGCCCGGTGAATCGTCGAAGCGCAAAACGTTTCGTTGAAGCCATTCATTCCGGTCCATGGCGGTATCCCACAGGAGTGTAGCTTGTGCTTTACGCACAAAATCGAATTGACAGGCAACATTATCCCACCACGACTCTGACTGACACTGCAATGCATCGTGCTCATTGATCAATGGCTCGACAAGTCTTGCCCTGGCAAGTTCCTCCATTTGATTTAAAGGAATATCTGCCTTCTCATGGGCAAGACGGGTGGCAATATCCGCCTCTGTAAGATCCACTTCTGAAACCGATTGAATGGGTTTTGGATCCGGCATAGTGAATATATTATCGGCAGGTGGATAAAAAAGTTGCGTACTTTTTTATCCATTTTTTTATCTATTTGAAATCACTTGCATATTTTAAACAAAAAACCCCGTGAGATAGGCGGGAGTCGCCATCTCACGGGGTGAATGATGCCCAAACTGTTCGCTTCTTTTATTCCTTGGCGACTTTTCCGTCCTTGATCACCAGGTTTTCACCGTCAACTGCGTCGGCGCTTGAGCTGGTCGACTTCACCATCACCGTGCAGGGGCCCGCTCCGAGGTCGGATACGGTGGAGCCGGCAATGCTGGTGTCGGTGGTAGTGCCGGTGGGACCGCATTTGGTCTGGATCTCACGGCTGTCGGAATCCGCGTTGCGGAGTTTGACCGCGGCGGACGAGACGCTGGATACGGCAAAGGCAAGAACGAAAACGAGTAATGCTGAAAGTTTCATAGTTTTTGTCTCCTTATATTAGTTGTAGTCGATTGAAGTTACTTCACTTTCTTTTTCATCTCCGCTCCCACCTCGCTTTATCCTCCCTCTCGTCAATAGCAACTCTCGCCATTTTACTGGCCTGTTGCCATTGCAGGTTTGGGCCCCCATGATCCTTAATCCTCCCTATTCGGTCGGCGGATCATGGGTCCCCCGGTCGGCGCTCGGCGGGAACCCTCCTTATGGCTTAATTAAGGTTAAGGTGGCCGGATTTAAACGAATTTTCAGGATTCGGCAAGACAATTTTGTGGAAGGGGTCTAACCCCTTGACATCATTGGATTCCATAAGTAGGTTCTTGAGAGTCTATGACAGGACAAGTCAGTCAAAAAGAAATCAGCGGTTCGGAGTCGGCGAAACTCTGGAAAAGGTGTCTTTCCGGCAAAATGCCGCCCTCTTGGGAAAAGGAAATCGGCGATTTCGAGACCGAGATGTTCCTCAAAAAGCAAGGCAAGATCGAGGATAAGGTCTTTGCCGAAACCCGCCTAAGGCGGGGTGTGTATGGACAACGATACGACAACGGCAAGCGCCACGATGGCAAAGAGGACCGCCCAATTCCCTATCCGACCCTGGGGAAACTTTCAAAAGGGCCCATGACCGAGTGGGACGCCCCCGGCATGCAGAGGATCAAAATCCCGTGGGGAGGGTTGAACCCGGACCAAATGGATGTGCTGGCCGATCTCGCCGAGGAATATTCCGATTCCATCTGCCATGTGACGACAAGGCAGGATATCCAGCTCCACTATGTTCATATCGAAGACACACCGTCGATTTTTCGCCGTCTGGCGGCGATGGGCATCACCACCCGCGAGGCCTGCGGCAATTCGGTCCGCAACGTCACCGCCTGCCCGATCGCCGGAGTCTGCAGTGAGGCGGCCTTCGATGTGACCCCCTATGCCGACGCGATGTTCCGCTTTGCGCTGGCGCATCCCGATATTCAGGACTTTGGACGAAAATTCAAAATCGCCTTCTCCGGTTGCAAAAACAACCCATGCGGTCTCGTTACCATCCACGATATGGGTTACATCGCCGCAAAAAAAATTGTCGATGGCGTCGAAAAGAAAGGTTTTGAGATGGTTGTCGGCGGGGGGTTGGGACCTCTGCCATATCAGGCAAAACTTTTTTCTGAATTTATCCCTGTGGAAGAAATGCTCCCGCTCGCGCAGGCGGTCTGGCGCATCTACGCCCGTTACGGCGAAAAGAAAAAGCGCAACCGGGCGCGCATCAAATTCCTTGTCGCCGACTGGGGAATCGAAAAATTCAAACAGATGGTAATGGATGAGAGAGCCAAACTTCCGGTCGATCCGCGCTGGAAAGAACTGATTTCGCCCGTCGAAAAATATGAGGAACGGCCTTTGAAAACCCCTTCTGCCACCCGCCCCCTGACCCCCTCCCCTCAAGGGAGGGGGGATTATGAGCGTTGGCTAAAAACCAATGTCCGGCCCCAGCGGCAGGAAGGATATTATCTGGTCGTTGTCTCGCTTCCGCTCGGAGACATTACCTCCAACCAGATGCGCGACCTTGCCGCCATCGCCCGCAAATATATTCGCGACACGGTCCGGACGACGGTGGAGCAGAATATAGTCCTCCGCTGGGTGGCTGAAGGCGACCTGCCGGCCCTCTACGATGACCTTAAAAAAATCGATCTTGCCCAACCCTTTGCCGGGACCATTGTCGACATCACCGCCTGCCCCGGTACCGACACATGCAAACTCGGAGTATCCTCCTCCCGTGGGCTGGCCGGCGAATTGAGAACCCGCCTGGCCGAAAAGAGCGTTCAAATGAACGAGGCGGTCAGGAATCTTCATATCAAAATCTCCGGCTGTTTCAACTCCTGCGGCCAGCACCATATCGCCGACATTGGATTTTACGGCGTCAGCCGAAAGGTGGGAAATTATGTTGTCCCTCATTTTCAACTGATTCTTGGAGGACAGTGGACGGAAAATGCCGCATCGTATGGGATGGCCGTTGTCGGTATCCCGTCAAAAAATATTCCCGCCGTGGTGGATCGCCTCGGTGAAATGTATGTGAAGGGGCGACAAGGGGATGAAAAATTTCAGGCGTTCATTCAGCGTGTGGAAAAAATACAATTGAAGAAGGCCTTGGAGGATCTGACCGTTGTTCCAAGCCATGACGAGAATCCGTCATTTTATGTCGACTGGGGGGATGTTCGCGAATACACCATCAGCGATATCGGCAAAGGGGAGTGCGCCGGGGAGGTGGTCTCGCTCACCGACTTCGGCCTCAAGGCGGCCGACCGCGAACTGTTTGAGGCGCAGGTGCAGTTTGAGGCGGGAAATTTGGAGAAGACGGCATCCCTTGCCTTCCACGCCATGGCGACGGCGGCGCAGGGGCTGATCAAAGGGCAAAATCCGGATGTTTCAAACGATCCCGAAAAAATCATCATCGAATTTAAAACCCGTTTCTGCGACACGGAGATTTTCTATGACCGTTTTGCCCGTGACCAATTCGCCAATTATCTCTTCCGGGCGCAGGCGGAAGGGCCTGCGGGCTTAAACAAAGAGAAGACCCAACAGCGCATCGAAGAGGCCCAGCTCTTTATCGATGCCGCCTACAATTGCCATGCGCGGATGAGTATGGAACAGACTTCCCCCCTCCCTTGAGGGGAGGGGGTCAGGGGGCGGGTGATCTCGAGTGCACCCTCTCCCCAACCCTCCCCCCTCAAGGGGGAGGGAATTTTTCATGAACCTCCAAAAAATAAACTGGAAAATCTATTTTAAAAACCCCGAGGCGGCTTGCCGCGTGGCGGCCAAGCCCGATATTTTTTTCAAGGTTTTCAACAGCTGGATTCCCAACAGTCCCGAAATTTTTGTCGATGTGGCGGACTACAAGCATGTCCACGACGGGCCGCTTATCCTTTTGGCCGGATATTACGCCGACTATGCCCTCGACCTGACCTCCCGGAGGCTCGGTTTTTTGTATAGTCGTAAACAACCGATGGAGGGATCAGCGAAGGAAAAGATCAAGTTATCCCTCCTTGAAATTTTGAAAGCGGCGGATCGGCTTGAGAACGATCCCGCTTTTGAAGGAAAGCTCAAGTTTGCAACAAACGAATTTCTCTTTATCATCAACGACCGGGCGCTGGCGCCGAACACGCCGGAGACCTTTACCGGGATTAAGCCAGTTCTTCAGGATGTCTTGTCTAAAGCCCTTGAAAATAAAGAATTTAATCTGGAGCATTTGTCCAATCCGAAACAGCGTTTTTCCGTCAAAATGACCGCCAAGCGGGAAGCAGGTTTGAAAGAGATGATTGACCGGTTGTCGTAACATGTCTCAACGTTTCGCCCCCATCGACCAATTCGATCCCCAATTCCTCGAAAAAATCCGCCCTCTCTTCTGGCCGATGGAGAAATATTTTCGTTACGAGGTCCACGGCTTAAAAAATCTCCCCAAAAAAGGGCCGGCGCTGGTGGTGATGAACCACGGCATCATCCCGTATCACGGTTTTTTGTTCGCCAAAAAACTGGTGGATGAACTCAAAATTTATCCCCGGGGGCTCGGGGCCGATTTTTTGTTCGACATCCCCTATGTCCGCGATTTCTTTTTAAGGGGAGGGGCGCTTCCGGCCAGCCCGAAAAATGGAGAGGAGTTGCTCCGTCAAAAACATATCCTTTTGTTGTCGCCGGGGGGAATTTATGAGGCGCTCGTCGCAAAAACCGGATTGAGACGCATTCCGTGGGAGCGCCGGAAGGGATTCGTCGAACTGGCCGTCAAAATGAAGGCGCCGATTATTCCCAGCTACTGTCAGGGGATCAATTCCGTCTATTACAACAGCTATTTTCTCCTCAAATGGCGGATCAAGATTTTCGAAAAAACCCGTTTCAGCCTGCCGCTCTTTTTGGGTTTGGGGCTTCTACCATTCCCGCGAAAATTGATTCAACTGGTGGGAAAACCGATTAAAACGATACGTAGAAAAGGGGAGAATCAAAAAAAACAGGTTGAGAGGATTCATCGGGAAGTGCTGGGTGCGATGGCGGAACTGGCGAAGAAGAGGGAACGGTGACGAGATCATTGCATAAAGTGTCGAAGTCTAAACACATCGAATGCCACTCCGAGGTAATAGTTTCGAGAGGCATCTAATGTTAGGGGATCATTATCCCATTGACGCCCAAGTTCGAGGGAGATGGCTCCTTCAGCAAAATTAAATTGTCCGCCAACCCCAAAAAATAGGGCGGGATAGAGCAAACCGTCTGAAGAGACAAGCGGGCTGGGTATCGGTTCTCTGAAGGCCGGCCCAGAAAACATGAATGCGCCTATATCAAAAAGGCCCGTCGACTCGCCAAGGGTGAGGCCGACTCTCGTCAGGCCCTCATAATTCTGTGTTCTGAATCGCATACCGTCAAAAAACCGTTTATTCCGCTCCATGCCCAACCCGAAACCGTACGACAAGCTTATACGTGGATGATCAATCAAATGTATCCGATTTCCTACTTCGAAAAGAACTCCGTCGTTCCAACCGTCAAGATTGACAGTCTTTGAATCGCCAACGTCAAACGTACTGTCGGCCGGCCCAAAATAGTACATCCATCTCCACAACCCGTGGCTGTTTATCTTTGAATCCAACAATTTCCGCATAAGCCGGGATTCTTTTTTGGATAGGGTGATCTTGAGGGGGGTAATGCCCGGAACCTCTTTAAGGGGAGGGGGATTTCCCCACAAATCGCGGCGTTCCTCTTTCTCATTCGGGACTGGCGGCGGATCGGTCACGCTGACCCCTCCGTTTCCGGTTGAGATCTCAAGTCGGATGACATCTGGAACCTCTCTCACGGGCGTTTCGCGATCTAGCCGCTCGTCGAGCAGTCCCTTGTAGAACTGGACCTCCTGTTTTGATGACTCCAGAAGCGCCAAGGTCTTGAAAGCGAAGGCCTGGCTCCCATAGGGGATGTGGGGAAGCTGGTTCCAGATGTTGCGAAAGTGGCCGTTGCCAAAAAGATCGGCCGAGGCGATTATCTCTTTGTTGCTCCTTTCGGTTCGGCACAAGGTTTCGTAATGGATAAGCCATTCCCTGTAGGCCTCGACAAAAAGAGGCATTTCTTCCACGATGGGGATGATGCTTGCAAGGAGTTTTCTATTTTGATCCGTGATCCAGGGCGAGTTGGCGAGATGGTCCCCGATGGTGTCCAAGACATGGTAGGACTGCTGATTCATAGTCCTTGTCAAAGCGTCAATCTCAAGATGCGCCATCTCCGGTTGAGGGTGCTCGCCCTTTCCCTCCATATTCTCGACATATTTAATGGCTTGAAGAATCCTAAGTAGCTCCTTAGTTGCGTGAATGTTCTCGTAATATCTATCGATTTTTTCCACAGCGGCCAAATAGGCCTTTTCGAGTTTAAGGGCTTCACCTTCCATGCCCCCTTCAACAAGAGCCAGTTTCACCACGCTCATGAAAAGGCGTATGTAGAGCTGGGCATCTTCAACCATGGCCGGAATCACATCCTCTGCCACCACAAAATCGTGAATGGTTCCCGACCTGGTCTTGATGCCTTTGTCGACATCAAAGAGAAGACGGAACTGATTATTCCATGGGGTTTCCGGCGTTCCAAACTCCTTCAGCGCCGGATCGTCAATATGAGCCAGAGCGTCTCTTAAGGAACAAAGATGGGGTTTAATGGCTTCCAGCTCACGGTCAACGGCTTCGGTTTTGCCGGGGACGGAAGAGGGATCAATCCCCCGGTATTGGAACTCGAAAACCAGTTTGTTTGATTCCCTGTTTTCCACACCGTATTTAAGAAGCATCATTTCATTGGGATAATCGGTCGCCGAGGGGACCGTGATTTCGGGAAGGGGGGTCAAACGGGCAATGCCGTATTTTTTGGCGTACTCGTTGCTTGCAAGATCAACATAGTCGCGCTTGTGGGTGTGTGCCCCAATGTAGGCGATCACCGAATCGTCCGACAGAATTTTGTTAAGGCCGGACGACTCCACCTTGTATTCCATCGATGTGACCGGGTAGTGCCCCCCAAGCACAAAGAGGGCCCCTGGTTCCCTTTTTTTGACATGGGCCATAAAGGCCTGGATCAACTTAACCTGAATGGGAGAGACCTTTCCCGTGAGTGCACCGACAAGGGTAGGGGTACGGAGATAGTCCATGGTATCGAGGCCGATAAAATACACCGGGTAAATGCCGTCGGCGGTCTGGAGATCGGCCATCTTGATCGCGGAGGTGTAGAGGAATGTTTGCTCCGGCTCGCGGCTTCTTAATTTATATTTATGCCAAAATTTAACGGGGGCGTGGTAGCTTCCGTCATGTTCCTGTTTCCAAAAGGTGGAATAGACCTGTTCCTTATCGCCCCATTTTTGTTTTTGACCTCCTTTTAGCCTGTAATGAGACGGGCTCGAGGAGAAAAGCGGCACCGGATCTGCCTTATGGCCAAGAATATCTCTGAAGATCAATGGAATGAGTATTGCCTTGTCGAGACGCTTTTCTACGCCTCCCACTTCGGGGCCATGAATGTCGCTGGCATAGTGGCGGTTTCCCTGCAGATTAAGAATAAAGGTCAGGAGCCCGCCAAAGGTGCCTGATCGCGCGGAGCCCGCGTGAAGGACTTCGTGGTTACCAACCATAAAAAGGCGCGTGCGATTGTTCGGATCGGCTGTTTCAAGACGTCGCAGTGTATCAACAAAAAGATACCATTCCTCGAGGCTGGCGACATCAGCGACATCTCCCGTTGAAATCATTCCTTGGAAGACGGGCCGGAGCTCATCGGGAATCGACTCGCGGATCAGCGTCTCATGAGCCGATGGGGCAAACAGCGTGACCGCCGGGAGCCGGTGACCCGCCGCACGGGTATTAAGGGCGAGGGAACGGTAAAAACCCTGAATATAAGGAACAACATAATATTGATTGTCTCCAATAAAGGCAAGTGCGTGAAGATCCTGGTTTGGCGCCTGTTCGGGGACCGGTGGCTGTTGCGACGGCGCATAAATTTCCGGAAATTCTGGATCAGGACCAAGGGAGGCGCTGGCGCCAATAGGCGGCTCTTCGGGAGGCAAGGGGGTTGCCCCGGTGACGGGAGGAGTGTCCATAGCTTGTTGAAACCTTGACTATGTGAAAAAAACCTTCAACCTGTTATCCAGCTAAAATCTTGCCAAAATAAGGATTTAATGCCTCCAATCAAGGCCGGTGTAAAAGAAAACCTCTCCGTCCGTCGAAAAAAGGTCGTGGCGGTCAAACCCCATATAAAAGTTCACCCCTTTTTCGAGGTCGTGGTTTCCGAACTGCAGTTCGAGAAGGTTCAACTGATTATGGAAATAAAAACCGGCATCGGGATAAACCTGTAGCCCGCCGCCCAAGGAGAGGGTCAACGCACGGACAATGAGGGAATCGGAGAACGGCCAGTCGATAGAAAGCGGCGGCAGTTGGACGGCGGCATACATCTTGACCCTGTGCTGATTGTCGATCACCTTGTCGATCACTCCCACTTCCCCTCCCTGAATCAAAAGGCGGGGAACGGTTCCGATCTGGTCTTCACTGAACAGATACTGGCCGCTCCCCCCAAATAGGAGATGATGGACTTTCAATTCCTCCTTTGGCCAGCCCAGGGAGGGCCAGCCGCCAAAACCGCGGAGACGAAGATGTGGATTCAGCCGGGTGGGGGAGATATAAGGATGAACGACCCGGTCATCATAGCTGGGGTAGATATTCAGACTGTCCGGATTGGAGATGTACGCCGTTTCCTGGGGGTTGGAACGCGCTTCAAGACGCTGTCTGTTCTCCTCAAGATCGAGTGTCGCCCGCGGGTTGTTTTTTTTGTTGTCTTCCCACTCTTTTGTCAACCGGTCGTTGTGCAGGGGTTCGGAGTCCACCTCCAGACGGACGAAATGCCGATCCGGATTTTCCGGATCCTGCCCGATTTTTTTCACAACATAAAAATGTTCCTCTCCCGAAACCAGCCCTTCCGGGTTGAGGCTCATTCTTGTAAAGACAGGGGGGAGCCTTCCTTTCTTTTTATCGACATTGTTATAGACCCCCGCCGAGCCGACCTGCCAGGCGAATTTCCGGTTTTTCAGCTCATCCGCCGTTTCCCCGGTCAACTGGTCGGTTTCGGGAGAACAGGCGCCGGTACATGGATCTTCCGGAAACCAGAAATGACGGACATCCGCCAGATTTGAGCCGTCTATCCTTTCCAATGTCTCCCGGATCGGGCCGCGGTAGAATTGGGGCCGGTTTTGATCATCGACACCGAAGGCATAGGCGTTTCCATCATAGTGGGTGTGGCCGGCAAGATGAAGGCGGATATTCGGGTTGTCCACGATTATCTGCAGGAGCTGGCTTCCATGCGCCGCTGTGTTGAAAGTGAGGTCCTCGTTTTCTCCGGTTTTTTCCAGGGACGCTATTTTGCGTTCCGAATCGTACGGCGTTTGGTTGTCTTTGCCGTTCACAAGCGGGGCATGAGAAAGAAGGACCGCATGGGATTCCTTTGCCAGCTCTTCGGCAAGCCATGACACCTGAGTAGGCAGGGGGCCCCTGACGTCGGGCGATTGACGCGACAGTGTTTCCAGGAAGGTGGTCCCATGGAGATAAGGGGTGTGAAAGGGCCAAAACTGCAATTCCCGATAGACCGGGTCGTCCTGCCTGAAATGGGCCCAGTCGGCCCCTCCCATGTCGGTGAAAATGAACCGGGCCTCCCTGGATTTTGGATCTTCCGCGTCCCCGGCGCCGAAATTCACCACAAAATCATGAACGGGATTGATGAGATCGTAATAGGCGATGGAGGTGCTGGGGTCTTCGATGATGGACTTCAGGGTATTTCCGGTTTTTTTTGGCAGGAGTTTTTTGACCTCCTTTTTTCCAAGGTTGAAATTCTCCGCGGTCAACTGCGCCGGAAAGGCCTGGGGAAGGACGTCATGGTTTCCCAAAAGGACAAAGACAGACGCCTCGATCCGGTCGAGAAAATCGGCCAATAAATTGAAATTGGAATCTTCAAGGCTCCCCGGTGTTTTCTTGTCCTGTCCCACGTAATCGACGCTGTCGCCCAAAATCTGCACCCAGTCCAGTCTCCCCGCCAGGCATTCTTCATTCAACCAGGGGATGATCGCCTCGTCAAAATCGGCGTTGGCATTGTTAAACCTAAGATAGAGGCCCTCTGCCTCCTCTTTTCTTTTTTTCCCGGGATTGAGAAGCGCCGCTTCCATTTTATCGTTCTGCTCCGCGAGATGGAGATCGGCCAGGGTAACCCCGTAAAGGGTATCCGGGTTGCCCCCCGGGTCCTGCCTGTCGAACAGAACGAATCCTCCGCGACGCATCACCTCCACGAGGCCGTCGGCCGATTCCTGAATCAGGTCGAACTTACGGACATTACGGTTTCCGGCGATTTTTCCCGTTTCATCCGGGACCGTCCGGAACTCTTTCCCGAACAGGGCCTCACGGTCATTGGGGAGCTTCACGGCGACCATGAAATAATCGGTGTTTTCACCGTAAAGGGCCCGGAGATGGGCCAGATCGGGCCTGAAGCGGAGCGCGCCCCGGACTTGCGGGTCAAGATAGGGAAACGATTTTTCGGGATCCACGATCATTTCAAATGCGGAATCGTCGGGATTCCTTTCTCCCCCCTGGGGGACAAAAGGGCGGATCGAAAGGCGATGATCCTTTTTCAGGTTTTCGGCCGCCCCGCGGGCCGTTTGCCCCTTTTCGGCGGCGACGAGAATGTAGAAATCTTTTCCAAAACCATCGGGGCTCTCGCTTTGAAAGAGATCATCGTCGTTGACCAAGACCGGGTTTCCCAACGCCCCCTCGACAATCCGGACATCCTCCCCCTCCACCGGATGGAGTGGCGATCCGATGAGGGTCGGTTTGACGGGGTCTGTTTTTGTCTGGTGTCCCATAAGTTTATTCGTCCGCTTTCAGTTTATTCAGCGACTCCCTGATGGCGGCGGCGACTTCGAGGTCTTCTTCAAGTGCGAGGCGTTTCTCCAGGGCCTCCCGCATTGGTTCTGCAACGGGACCCATTTCACCCAGGGCGACGGCCGATGCCTCGCGGACCTGTTTGTTTTCGCTTTCGAGGGCGATGGAGAGATCGTCCAGCGCCGGCTCGCCTATTTCGACCAGGACCTTTATGGCTGACCAGACAACCTCCGGGTCGGGATCGGCCAACATGGCGATAAGGCCCTTCACCACCGGCTCACCCATTTGGGCCGCTATTTTGTCGATCCGATCGTTGCCCAATTTTGGGATCAAAAGAGGAAAAGAGAAGTCTTTCATTTCCACCAGAATTTTTTCGATCGCTGACATGACTTCGGGCGCTTCGGATTTCGGATCGAGCGCTTCGAATTTTACGATCAGCGGCGCGGCGGCGGGGAAGCCGATTTTCACGATGGTTTTGGCAACGGCATCGCGGAGGTCGGATCGGGCCGGATCCGTCAGAAGGGAGATCAATTTGGGAACGGCCGGTTCCGCGTGCACTCCAAATTCACCGATCAGTTCCACGACGGCGCGGACCAGGGAAGGATCATCGCTTTCCAGCATTGAAACGACCACCGGCACGGCGCGGGGTCCCATGGCAACCAGCGTTTTTTTGATCCGGCCTCGCGCCTCCTCGTCCGGATGGTTCAAAAAAAGGACAAGGGGCGGAATGGCGCCCGGGCCCAGTTGAATTAAAATCTTCGCGATCCTTTCGGCCGCGGTTTTTTGTTCCCCGTCGACACCCCTTCGGGATAAAGAGGCCATTTCCTCCGCCAATTCAGGCGCCGCCCCCGGACCCATCGCGGTAAGAATTTTTTCCGCATCTTTTTCGGTGCGCGGATCCTTAAGAAGCGGAATGATATCGGGGACGCAGGAGGGGCCGATCGATACGAGGGCGTCGGCAAGCGCGTCGCGTTCGACGCTGTCCGCCTTCAGGGCGGCGATCAAATAGGGGACCGCCTCGGCCGCCTTCAACTTTCCAAGGGCCCCGGCCGCCTCTTTTCGAACCTCGGGCGCCTCGTCTTTTTTGCTCAAGAGGGCAATCAGCCGGCGAATCGCCGCAGTGTTTCCGAGTTCGCCGATCGCTGCGGTGTTTCCAAGTTCGCCAAGAAGCCGGGCCGAGTACTGTCGAATTTGTTGCTCCACATTTTGCGCCCCGACAAGAACAGGATCGATCATTTCGGGCGACTTTTTAACCATGGTTGAAATAAGGGCCATTAACCTCTCGCAAAATTTCCAATCGGGCGAGTTGAGGGCGCTCACCATTACGGGAAGGGCCTCTCCCCCCCAGTTTAGGAGGGCCTTCTCCGCCGCCCCGATCAACTGTGGATGGCGCTCCTCTTTGAGGCTGATGATGGCGGCGCGGATGACACGAATTTCCTGCGGCTCATACCCTCCCAAAATTTCCATTGCGGCGGCCCTGACCCACCAGCTTTCGGATTTGTTCCCGGCGATATCGGCCAACGGCCGAAGGGCCTCCGTTCCGATCCGGTCGAGCGCTTCAATGACAAGGGGCCGTCTTTCGGCCGGCCATTCCCGAAGGGCCGAAATGAGCGAATCGACGGCCGCGACGGCGGAAGGCCCGATTCTCCCCAGCGCCCAGGCGGCATCCTGCCTGACCCACCATTCCTCGTCCTTAAGCGCTTTAACCAGTGCGGGAACGGCCGGAGCCGCAGCGTCGCCAAGCCGGCCAAGGGTTCGCGCCGCCGCCCGGCGGACCAGCCACGACTCGTTTCTTCTTAAGTCCTTGTCCAATTGGGGGACAATCGAGTTTTGGACTTCTTGTGGCCCCATCGTTTGTGCAATCAGGAAAAGAGAGTCGCAGATCGCCGGGACCATATTGGGGGACCAGATCAGCGAGCCGGAGAAGAGGGCGGATACAATCCTGTCAGCCTCATCGGGGTCCGCCCCGGCGTCCGCGAGCTTGCCCAAGGCGACAACGGCGGCAACCCGGACATGCCCATCCTTGTCCTTCCGGGCCTCAATCAGTTTGGGCACGGCGCTTCGGGCCGGCGTCCCGATTTCACCCAG
>JACPFC010000063.1 GCA_016183175.1 Deltaproteobacteria bacterium | reverse complement strand
GGCTGAAAAAAAGGAAGAAAAACCGCGAACAAAGAAATTCTTCTGGCACGACATGGAGATGACCGGCCTGGATGAAAAGACCGACTCCATCCTCGAGGTGGCCGTAGCGGTGACCGACCTCGACCTCAATATTCTTGAAGAGTACAACAAGGTGGTTTTCCAGCCTCCCGAGGCGCTTGAACGGATGAACAAATGGTGCAAAAAAACGCACGGCGCCAGCGGGCTGACAAAGGCGGTCGCAACCGGCCTGCCGCTCTCGCAGGTGGAAGAGGATGTTCTTCAAATAATCAACCGCCACTTTCGCAAGGATGAAGAGGTGGTCCTTTCGGGCAATTCCATTTATAACGACCGGCGGTTTATCGAAAAATACCTCCCCAAAATCGCCAAACGCCTCCATTACCGGATGATCGACGTCAGCTCCTACAAGGAGGTCTTTCGTGAAAAATACGGCATCGAGGTCAAAAAAAGCGAAAACCACCGCGCGCTGGAGGATGTGCGCGAGGCGATTGCCGAGCTAAAAACCTATCTCAATCATGTGACACTGCCGGCAAAGGGAACCTTTTGACAAAGTAATTTTTGCCCAATTCCCCGCTTGTCTTTTTGGCCCCGTTTGGGTAAATGGACGCCTGTTTGTCATTAATTAATTAACCCCAAAAAAGGAGGGTTCCCGCCGAGCGCCGACCGAATAGGGAGGATGAAGCGAGGCGGGAGCGGAGCCGATTAAGGGGAATAAAGTAGTTGATCAACTGTCTTTAACAATAAGGAGAAAGAAGAACTATGAAGACCATTCGTTTCATCTTGGCGGTTGGGGCCGTGCTTTTTACGGCCGTTTCCGCCGCACATGCCGTCCAAATCGACTGGCAGGGGAGCGACTGCCTCACCATCGATTCGACCTTCCATGTCTGCAAGCCCGACCACAAGTGGGATACCCAAAAGACCAAGCAGGAAAACCGTCCCATCAAGTGGGTCTATCACGAGGTGGGGGCCAACCCGATTATCTGGCTTCGGTACGATGACGCCGCCGGAAAGACCGCCCACGACTACGCCAAATTCGTGAGGCAAGACCTCGAATCGCGCGGGGTTGTGATTCAGTCGGTTAAAAACAAGGTGTTGAACGGCAGAAACGTGTCGATCATCACCGGCGTGAAATCCGACACCAACCTCAAATACATGGTGGGGGTCTGGCGCAATCAGGCCAAAGGGTTTAACCTCGAATGTAGCGCCTCAACCGATAATTTCGGCAAGTATGAGTGGCATTGCATGAAGGCGATTGAATCGGTGAAGATTGTGAGCGAGACGCGTTAAGCCGTCATCCGGGCCCGGGCGGCTACGGCCGCCCGGCCCAGATATTCCTCCTCGGAAAAATCGTCCACGGTGACGGCGTCCAGTCTTCGCTCCTCGGCCTTCTTTAAAAGGGCCGTCTCGGCCTCGCTGATGACGCCGATCTTCGCCGCCTCTTCGACCATGGCGGAAACTTTTTTCTGCTTGGCAATCTTCTTTTCCTTGACCGCTTTCATGATTTTCTTTTCTACACCTTCCGCCTTTTTGATGGTCTTGAAGGCGGCTTCCTGCCGGGCCAGCGCCTCCCCTTCGCGGGTGGGGATGTAGATCCCCTTCGTCAACCGGTCGCGCTGTTCGCCGTCCACCTGAATCAGTTGGGCAATCTGATGCGTGATTTTGTCCGAAGGGGGTTCGCCGATGCTATTCAAACGGGACCACAAACGGATCGGCCCCTTAAAAATCCCTCCCATGTTGGCAAAAATGCCGTCGAAGGCCTTTTGGATTTCGGAAAAGGCATAGGCCATTCCAAAGTGGACAAACGGCAGGTCTTCCCTTCGACGCCCCTCCGCCTCAAAACGCCTTAATGTGGCAAAGCCGAAATACATCCAGGCCAGGATGTCCGCGAACCGTCCGGTGATTTTTTGCTTGACCTTCAGGGAACCGCCGAGAGTCGCCATGGCGAGATCGGCCATGATGGCAAAGGAGGCCGAGGCCCAGGCGAGCCTCCGGTAATATTTGGCGACCGGTCCGCCGACGGGAGAGATAGCGAGTCTGCCGCGGGTGAGACTCAACAGACAGGAACGAGTGAGATTTCTGACAACATGCCCTACATGCCCCCAGAAGGCAGAATCAAAGCCCTTCAGGTTGTTTTCCCCCGCCGTTTTGACCTCCTGATAGGCATAGGGATGCGCCCGAAGCGCTCCCTGCCCGAAGATCATCAGGGTGCGGGTAAGGATATTCGCCCCTTCCACCGTGATGCCGATGGGAGTGCCGATATACATGTGCGCCAAAAGATTGCGCGGCCCGCGCGAGATGCCGGAACCCCCCATAATATCCATCCCGTCATTGACGATCTTTCGCGCCAGCTCCGTCTGGTAGTATTTCGCCATCGCCGTGATTACGGGAGGCTTGATCCCCTTGTCCAGGGCGCCGAGGGTAAACAGGCGGTTCGCCTCCATCAGGTAGTTCCAGCCGGCAATCCGGGCGAGAGGCTCTTCAACTCCTTCAAACCTCCCGATGGACATGCCGAACTGTTTTCGGATTGTGGCATGATTACTGCACACCCGCGTCACAAACTTGGCGCCGCCGACGCTCTGGGCGGGGAGCGAGATGCCGCGCCCGGCCCCCAGACTTTCCATCAGCATCTTCCATCCAAGGCCGGCCCCCTTGATTCCGCCGACAATGCACTCTTCGGCGGAGATCACCACATCCTTTCCCCAGAGGGGACAGTTGTGAAAGGGGACACCAAGCGGATCGTGCCTTCGCCCCAGCGTGACCCCTTTTGTTGTTGAAGGAACCAGGGCGCAGGTGATTCCCACGTTGGGCCCCTTCCCCAAAAGATTGTCGGGGTCGGTCAATTTGAAGGCGATGCCCAACAGGGTGGCGATGGAGGCCAGCGTGATCCACCGCTTTTCCCAGTTCAGCCGGACATAAAGTTTGCCGTCGCTCCCTTTAAACAGAACGCCCGTGGCCTTCATGCCGCCGGCGTCGCTCCCCGCCGTCGGTTCGGTGAGGCCGAAGCAGGGGATATGCTCGCCCGAGGCGAGCTTGGGGAGGAGATTTTTTTTCTGCTCCGGAGTGCCGTAGTGGGTGAGAAGTTCCGCGGGGCCCAGCGAGTTGGGCACCATCACCGTCACACAGCCGGCGCATGAGCGGGTGGCCACCTTCATCACGACCGCGCTGTTGACCATGGCCGAAAAACCGAGGCCGCCATATTCCTTCGGGATGATCATTCCGAAAAATTTTTCCCTCTTCATGATATCCCAGGCCTCCTTCGGGATTTCTTTGTCCTGCCAGATCTTCCAGTCGTCCAGGACGGCGCAGAGGCGCTCCACCGGGCCGTCGAGAAAGGCCTGCTCTTCCCTTGTCAATTTCGGATAAGTCTCTTTCAGCAGCTTTTTAAGATCGGGTTTTCCGGAGAACAAATCCTTTTCGACCCACACGACGCCCGCCTCCAAGGCCACCCTTTCGGTTTCCGAAACTTTTGGGAGAAAGTTTTTCATCACCTTCATGACAAAGGAGGTGAGGAGGGTCCGCCGGATAAGGGGAATATTAAAGACAAGGGCAAAGGCGATAAAGGCGCACAAAACCGGTATGGGGGCCTTAAAGCCGACCAGCGCCACTGCCAACGCGAGAGTCCAGAGGATGAGCGGGGCGCCGAGATAGCCGAGAGCTAAAACAACAACGATAGAACCTCCCAGATACCAGGGGAAATGGGCGTTTAAGAAAAAACCGTTTAGGGTGTTGAAAAGTTCCATGCGAACCTCCTCAAAAGGGGTTGGTGATTACATGACAAGCTTATCTATTTTTTGGGGGAAACCGCAAGAAAAAAATGAATGACCATTCATTCATTGTTGCTGTCATATGGCCATTCTTCTATTTTACCCCTTGTCACCTTTTCCACTTTTTGTTAGTCTGTAACCCGGGAGGAAGAAAGAATGGAACAACTTGTCGGCGAAATTACACTCGATAAAAAGCGCCGGTTGGCCCTGGGAAAAGTGATCAAGGGCAAACAGGTTTCTTCTTTTGAGGTTTATGAAACGGAAGGGGGTTACTTTCTGAAACCCAAGGTTTCGATACCGGCGGATGAGGTCTGGATTTTCCAGAATCCTGTCGTTAAAAAGAGCCTGGCACGAGGCCTTTCGCAAACGCCCAGGCATAAGTTGGGTTCGTTCGCCAGGTATGCGGAGGAGAAGTGACTTTTGAGCTCGTTTTTACCGATGAGGCCCGGGCCAACTTGAAAAAGCTGGAAGATGATTCTTCGAAAAAAGCGGTTCTTAAGGCGGTGAGAAAAACACTCGGCTTGATGGAAACCAATCTCAAACATCCTGGTCTTTGCACTCACAAGTATCAGTCGATCAAAGGTCCCCGGGGCGAAGAGGTATTTGAGACTTATGCCCAAAATCAAACCCCCGGCGCTTATCGTATTTTCTGGTATTATGGTCCGGAAAAGAATCGGATTTCCATTACGGCCATTGTTCCACACCCTTAAGTGAAGCCAAACGTCCGGTTTTCAGTTCTCGTAAAATCGGTCCATACTGGAAAAAGTGTGGAAGAAATTTTTTCCAATGTGAATATCCTCCATCACAGCCATGCCTGAAATCAGCCGTTTCTACGGGATTATTGTATTTCCAAGAACAAAAATTAGTTGCCAAGTTTTCTGAGGATGGGGTACAATAGTAAGGTAACTGGTTGTGAAACCTTGGGAATTTATATGACAAAAACAGCTGTGACAGCCATAAAAATGTTGGAATCCCTGCCGGAGATGATTCAAGAACGGGTGGCGGACAGATTACGCGAATACGTCGAAGAAGAGCGTGATGAGGTTAAATGGGACAGGGCTTTTAAACGCAAGGGCAAATTTGCCGGTCTAATCAACAAGGCTCAAAAGGAAATTCGTGAGGGGAAGGCGGTTGATATGGATTATGAGAAGTTATGAAGTCCAAAACCCTTCCCAGCTTTTGGGAATGTTACCGGCCGCTTCCAGATTCGGTCAAAAAATCGGCACGAAAAGCCTACCAACTCTGGCGGGATCGTCCTTTTCATCCATCGCTTCATTTCAAGTGTGTCGATCAAGAGAAAGGAATGTGGTCTATCCGCATTACTTTGCATTACCGGGCCCTTGGACTCATGCAAGATGATACCGTTGTCTGGTTTTGGATAGGCAACCACAATGACTACGAACGGTTGTTGTGAAGTATGGGGCATCGGGCCTCCCGTCTTTCCCGCAACCGGCTTTGCGAGAAGTCCTTTGGCCCGGGTGGTGGCTCGGTAGACAGTCAATCAGCTAAAATTCTTTATTTCCAATCGGTCACCAAGTATAATATTCTGGCATCCTGAAATAAGGCAGGCGAGGCTGTTCGGGGTTTTTTATGAATAAATCCGAAATCGAGAAGGCACTCGGCGAAATTGTCAAAAGGATTGTCAATACGGCGCATCCCAGCCGAATCATCCTGTTTGGATCGGCCGCTCGCGGTGAAATGGGGCGTCACAGTGATTTCGATCTCCTTATTGTTGTGCCTCCCACGGTTCACCGTCGGATGACGGCACAAAAAATTTACCGCAATCTGATTGGTGTCGGCATGGGAGCCGATATAGTTGTTGTCACCGAAAGCGATATTGAGCGTTACAAAAACAACTCCGGTTTGGTCATAAAGCCGGCCCTTCAAGAGGGGAGAACCTTATATGCCGCCTGAAGGGGATGCAGAAACCCAAATTTCCAGAAAGCGTCCCCAGACCCGATAGAAGAGTTGTTTTCTTTAAAATCGCTTGTTTGAACCTGCCATTTTGACGAGTTTCCACCCAGTAAGTTGATAATCCGTAAAATATTATTTTTAATTCTTGGTGAAAATTTTAGCAACTTTTATATTTATCTTCCGATAAAAACGTGCCAGTCAAATCTTTAGAAGCGAGAGGACAATATTTGTGCCGTTTAGTGATATCCAACTGAGATTGATGCGTGACTATGTTGTGCTCGATCTGGAGGCCCTCCGACCTCAATGGGGCCCCGACCGGGAAACCCTCATGGAAACCTTCATCATCATGGAGCCGCAAGAAATTCCCGCAGAAAAACTTCGCGAAGCCGCCCAGTTGGTTGCCGGAATTGAGGCCGGTAAATTATCTAAAAGACATCTGGCCCAAGTACGAGGATGGCTACAAACGCATGGTCCCCTACGCCTTCTTCGTCCAGACGAACTCCCAGAGGCAATGAAAAATGCCGGAGATAGAAAAAGATTGGCAGATTATTACAGCAGGCCTTTTTCCACGAGGGAACGTCATCTGCCATTCTTTCTGGACATCCTTATGCCTGCCCAGGATAGAGAGAAGGTATATGCCGCTATCATGGAGGACAGCAAGGGAGATGCACCACCGCAACCGATTTCTTGTCTTCAAAGAGCGTTCGCACATTATGTAACAATGGGAGATTATGGCCGAGCGCAAAAAGCGGCAATATACCTTGTACAGTTGGCAAGGGAGCTCAAGCAACATCAATTAGAATATGAGATATATACAACTTTGCTGGAACTCGGGCGCCAGGGCCGTTATGACCTCAAGTACTGGCAATATCTCTTGGGCTCGGAAACAGCGGATACGGCCGACATCAATGCTTATCTCAAGATAAGTCAGGGAGAGGCGCTTATCAGGATCGGCCCCAAAAACCGTGAAGAGGGCGCCCGTTTGATTGTCGAAACATTAATCCAGAGCTTATCCGGCAAGGAACTCGCATCCCGTCTTGAAGAAGCAGACGTTGAATATAATGACTATCTGGCAAGGCAATCCATTTTTAATGAAGCGGCCCGACAAGTTGAGAAAGTCGATCCAAAATCGGCAAAAACTTTTAAAAAGAGGGCCGACGGTGAAATGGCATTTTACCAGTTTTTGGCATCGCTTGACCTGGCCGACCCTGTCACCCGGCCGGATCTTCCGATGATCATGATGGAGCGTCTGGCACGGGACACTTCGGGCAAATACGACATCCTTTTATTCGAACTGCAACAAGTGTGGGAACGAATCTTAAGACATAGCGCATATTGGAATTCGGGGTGGACACTTTTTCACCTTGCCGAAATTCGATTTGGGGCATCGGTTTGGGATAGAAAGGTATCTGTTGGAAATTATTTACTAAAAAAATTGTCAACCACGCCGGACGGCTACGACGATCTTGTAGACAGCATATGGTCCATAAACCAGGAGATGGAAAAATTCAGGAAGGAAAAGAAAACTGGTCGTGCAGGCGGGAAGGGGGGTCTGAAAGCGTTTCTTCCTCTCATGGCCGGATTATCCGGGCCGGTTGAGAACCATCAGCCCGTCGCGTTTCACGATGATAATCGGATAGAGGCCAATCAATATTTTATTCCTCAATCCGAAACCGGCATCGCCTCGGCCCGGCTGGGTCCTGTGACGGTAACGAAAGCGGAAAATGCGGGATTGGGGTTCTGGAATACGAACGCATGGGGGGCCGAAATGACGGTTGGCGGCATTCAAACCATAGCGCCGTCACCTGTCTATAACCTCAATCCGTTAGCGCTGGCCGGCATGTCGGCCTATTTCGGCGCAACGACAGCACCTGTTAATTTATGCGTTATAGCGGTGCCTTTGCCGGTTTTGGCATGACCATCTCGCGCCAAAGCCTCTTTCATCACCTCGTCTTTTTATCGAAACCGAGTTCACGAATCCCCATCTGCCAAGGCATAATGTGAATGCCATCAACAAGGCGGGGTCTGGGCTCTTGGGAAAGAATCATTTGTTGGGCATCGGGAAAATCTTTTTTGACCGATCGAAGCCCTCGCAAATGAACATCTTGAACGGTGCCGGTTGATTTAATCTCGATTAATGCCAGCGGCATTCCGGGACGTTCAATGAGCAAGTCAATTTCGAGGCCATCCTTGGTTTGAAGATAACTCAACTGAAAATCGGAACCTGCGTAAGATGCCAAACGGTATATCTCAAGAAAAATAAAATGTTCAAAGGTGCGGCCATATCCGTAGTTATTGGATAGAAGGGGCTGATTTTGAAGCCCCAGTAAAGCCCGGGCAACGCCACAATCAAACAAATAAAATTTTGGCCCCCTTCGTTCTCTTTTTCGGATGGATTGATGGTAAGGTTGCAACCGATAAGCAAGGAGGGTGTCTTCGAGTATCTGGAAATAGCTCAAGACCGTGTTGGAACTCAAGCCGACATCCCGTGCAATAGAGGAAAAATTCACAATTTCCCCATTGGTCTGGGCCGCGCATTCCAAAAAACGACGAAAAGGGGGAGCTTCCCGCGCCAATTGCTCGGCAAGGATTTCTTCTTTGAGGTAGGTATGAATATAAGCCATGAGCAATTCATTCCGTTCTTCATCGGAAGAAGCGGTAACAATCCCCGGCAGACTTCCCCACTGAAGAACAAAACCAAGATTAAATGCATCGCCAAATTCGGATGATACAAGCGGATAAAGGTGCCGAAGAAAGGCGCGACCGGCCAACATATTCGCCCTCCCCCGTTTTAATTTGCGGGCGCTTGAGCCGGTCAAGGCAAAAAAGAGCCGCCGCCTGGAGGGACGCTCTGTCGTGACTCCCATCTGGGACCGACTGTGGGCTTCAATTTCAAGATGGACCATATCCAAAAGTTGGGGAACTTTTTGTACTTCATCAATAATGACCCAACAATCGCCCTGACTCGGGAGGGCCGCGACAATTTCGGATAATGAGGAAGGATTTTGAGAGAACCGGTCATAATCTTTTGGTGTAAGCAAATCCAGGAACATGGTTGTCCCCTTTGCAAAGTGCTCCCGCATCAGCCATGTTTTTCCTGTTGCCCGGGCTCCAAAAAGAAAAAAAGAGTGTGATTTCGGCAGGTTAATTATTCTTTTCATGACAGCTAAAAATTGTACGCCGATTTTTAAGTAAAGTGAATTAAACAGGAAAAGGACCGTTCTTGTCAATGAGAGATTCGGGCCTGATTGTCATGCGCGATATCCTCCCCTGATCCGATCATCCCGCGCCAAGTCCCTGTCATAACCTCGTCTTTTGGTTGTGTTCTCTCCCAAAATCCTCTAAAAGACCCCGCCATGCACAAGTCAACTGAAAGAAAGGCCCCGTTTGTCGGCCAGCACCCTGTCGCCACGACTGCTGTGACTTTCGAATCGCTGGGATTGTCGGAGGCGGTTTTAAAGTCGGTGCGCGCCATCGGCTTTGAACACCCGACCCCCATCCAGTGCGAGGTCATCCCGGTGGCGCTGACAGGCAAAGATATCATCGGTCTCGCCCAGACCGGTTCGGGAAAGACGGCGGCGTTTGTCCTCCCGATTGCCGAACGCCTCACCCACGGCCACGGCCTGCGCGGGTTGATCGTCTGCCCCACGCGTGAAATCGCCCTTCAGACAAAGGCCTTTCTCGATCTCTTCGGCAAAAATCATCATTTGAAAACGGCCTGCCTGATCGGTGGTGTCAGAATGGGGCCGCAAATTTCCGACTTGAGAAGAAAACCGGATATCGTTGTCGCAACACCGGGGCGGCTCATCGATCATCTGGAACGAAGAATCATCGGCTTGGGTCAGATTCAGGAGCTGGTTTTGGACGAGGCCGATCACATGCTCGATCTCGGATTTCTGCCGCAGGTGGAGGAGATTCTCCGGTCGGTTCCCCGGCAACGCCACACGATGATGTTTTCGGCCACCATGCCGGCGCCGATCGAACGGCTGACCCAACGTTTTCTGACCAACCCTGTCCGGATCGATATCCTGCCGGAGGGAAAGGCGGCGGAAGGGATCACGCATCGTCTTTATCTGGTGGAGGGCGAAAACAAGAGAAAGTGCCTGATCGCCCTTTTGCATCAGGAGCTGGGAAGCACCCTCGTTTTCGCGCGGCGAAAGGTGGATGCCGAATGGCTCTCCCATCTGCTTGAGGCGGAGGGGCATCCGGTGGAACGGATCCATTCGGACCTCTCGCAGAGCGAGCGGACGGCGGCGCTTAAAGGGTTTCGGGAGGGGGAACACCGGATCCTCGTTGCCACCGATATCGCCTCGCGGGGGATCGATGTCCCCGGCATTCAGCACATCATCAATTTTGACATTCCGGAAACGGTGGAGGATTATATCCACCGCGCGGGGAGGACGGCCCGCATGGAGGCGCTTGGCCTTGTCTCCACCATCGCGACATGGCAGGATTTGCCGATGGTGAGGGATATTGAAGCTGAACTGGGGCAGGCGATTCCGCGGTGCGTGGCGGTCGGCGTCCCTCCATTCATGGAGGCGGCCCCGAAGTCCGCGTTTGTCTCTCGTCCCGGTTTTAGGCCGCGGCGGAGGCGGTAATGAAGTAGCGGGTGACGCCTGTGGGAGGCCCCCGAACGAGCCGCAGTCGTGCTCCTTCACGACGAGGACGAGAGAGGGGGGACCCACAGGCGGCAGGACCCGCGATAGTTTTATGATCGAACTGAAAAAACTCATTAACGTCAACATCACCGGTAGCCGGCGGCTCATTACCCCCAAGGCGATCACGGAACTCGTGCCTGCATCGAAGACGGCGCTTGCCAACGTGCTCAAGAGCCGGCAGGTCATTGAAAATATCCTCGACGAAAAAGACCCCCGCCTCTTTTTCGTCATCGGCCCCTGCTCCATCCACGACCCGAAGGCGGCGCTGGAATATGCCGAAAAGTTGAAAAAACTCTCCGACCGCGTGGCCGACCGGTTTTTCATGATCATGCGGGTCTATTTTGAAAAACCGCGCACCACCACCGGATGGAAGGGCCTGATCAACGATCCCAACCTCGACGATTCGTTCCACATCGAGGAGGGGTTAAAACTGGCGCGGAGGCTCCTTTTGCAATTTACCGAACTGGGGCTGGCCGCCGGCACCGAGGCGCTCGATCCCATCACCCCGCAGTATCTGGCGGAATTCATCACCTGGGCGGCCATTGGGGCGCGCACCGCGGAATCACAGACCCACCGCGAATTGGCCAGCGGTCTCTCGATGCCGGTCGGTTTCAAAAACGGGACCGACGGGAGCATTCAGACCGCCGTCAATGCCCTTAAGGCGGCGACCACCTCACACCATTTTTTGGGAATCGACGCGGAGGGAAAAATCTGCAAGTTTTCCACCCGCGGCAACAAATACTGCCACATCGTTCTTCGCGGCGGCGGCGGAAGACCCAATTACGACAGGCCCAGTATTTCGGCTTGCGAGGCGGCGCTGGATAAAAACGGCTTGCGCAAAAAAATAGTCGTCGATTACTCGCACGACAACTCCAACAAAGACCACCGCCTTCAGCCCAAAGTGCTCGCCGATTGCGTGGATCAGATCCGCGAGGGGAACAAATCGATCTGCGGCTTCATGATGGAGTCCAACCTCTTCGAGGGGAATCAGCCGATTCCCAACGACTTGAAGCAGTTGAAATACGGTGTATCCGTTACGGATCAATGCCTTTCCTGGGCAACCACCGAAAAAGTGATCCTGGAGGCATATGAGAAATTACGTTGACTTCAAACAGGTGAACACAAACGCCGGCGGGATGTTGCCGAAGACCTTTTTCATTTTTACCTCCCGAAAATGCGCCTTAAGCGCCGCCACCAGGAGACGGGCTTTGGTGTGCCAGGCGGCGTGCATGTACTGGTAGAGGATCAGCTTCCCTTTTGGTCCGAGTGAGCGCTGGATCGCCTCCAGGATTTTTTCGGATTTTGCCCTGGGAAGAGTGGAAAAAGGAAGGCTGGAAAAAATCACGTCGGCGGGGATCCCCGCCTCGTCAATATATTTTTTTAACTGCTCCGCCCCGTCGTGGATGATTTTTCCACGGTCGATCTCTTTTTTCAAGAACTTCACCATCACCGGATTGCTGTCGATGCAGAGAAAAACGGCGTTTTGCTTGAGTTGCGGAACGATCCGGCGGGTCAAGGCCCCTGTCCCCGGCCCCAACTCCACCACGCAATCGGCCTCGCCCAAATGGGCATGCTCCAGCATTTTGATGCAGAGTTTTTTTGAGCTGGGGACCACCGCGCCGGTGATGAGCGGTTTTGTGAGCGCGGCCTTCCAGAAAGTCAAATAACGCTTCATGACAGTTGCCGGACTGGGAACTCTGTTCCACCGGCGTCAGCTACTCCGACCGACAACCTTTTGCAAGTTCGGCTTGGATTGTTTTGTGGACAACGACAGACTGCCTGGTCATTTCACCTTCGTTACCGCTGACTGCCGGTTGTCACAGAGTTCCCAGTCCGGATTTTTTGCCTATTTCCTTTGCCGTGTTTTTTGCCAGAATCTGGATCATCATCTCGTTGGTCCCGCCGCCGATCTCCAGAAGTTTGGCGTCACGCATGAACATCTCCACCCGGTATTCGTGCATATAGCCGTTCCCGCCATGGATCTGCATCGATTCGCTGGCCATCTCCACCGCCGCCCGGCCGGCGTAGAGCTTGAGCGCCGTGGCCAGGTTGGTTGCGGATTTGCCCGCCTCCATCAGCGCCACACCGCGCTCGACGGCAGAGCGGATCATTTCCAGGTGCATTCGCATCCGGGCGATTTTTTCCTGAATCAGCTGAAACGAAAGGATCGGCTGGCCGAACTGCTGTCGGCCGTAGGCATAGGCGACGCTTTTTTCGATGAGCGTCTCCAGCATCCCGCAGACCATGGGACCGACCAGAAACCGCTCCAGTTCCAGCGAGTGCTTCATGTCGGCAAAGGCCGATCCCTCACTGCCGAGGAAACAATCTTTGGAGACTTTTACCTGGTCGAGAAATATCTGTCCGGTCGGCGAGCACCGGTGGCCATGTTTGAGAAACGGTTTGCCGACCGAGAGCCCCTTCATCCCTTTTTCCAGAACGAAGGCGGAGCCGGAATTGAACCCCGTGCCGCCGCCAGTGGCGCCGCCACCGGAGTTGGCAATGATGATGAAGTAGTCGGCGATCGGGGCGTTGGTGATGAAGGTTTTGGAGCCGTTCAAGACGTAATTATTCCCCTCTTTTTTGGCCGTTGTTTTGATGTGAATGGCGTCGCTTCCCACATCCGGCTCGGTGAGCGCCCAACAGCCGACTTTGGCCTCATTCATCAGCCCCCGCAGATACTTTTCCTTCTGGTCCTTTGTCCCCAGCCGGGCGATGTTGTAGCCGAAGAGCTGAAAGCTGGCCATGGCGGAGAGGGCAAAGCCGGGGGAGAATTTGCTCATCTCTTCCATCACGGCCATCAGACCCTCAAGGCTCCCCCCGCCGCCGTATTCTTCCGGCAGGTAGACCCCGCCAAATCCGGCGCGCGCGACTTCTTTGTAGACCTCCAGCGGAAATTCCGAATTCAGATCGGACAATTCCACCACCGGCTCCAGCTTTTCGCGGAGCAGTTTGTTCAATTCCTGCCGCAGAAGTTGAATGTCCATTTTTAATCCGCCTTTGAGCCTCCAAGACAGGGAGGGGATTCCCTGTTCCCTTCTTTTTTCGCCCATTCGTCGGGGGTGAATGTCCGCATGGTCAGGGCGTGAATTTGTTCTTTGAGTTCGTCAGCCAGCAGATCGTTGATCATCCGGTGCCTCTGGACGGGCGTTTTGCCCTCGAAGGCCGTTGATACCGCCACCACCTTAAAATGCAACTCCGCGCCAAACGGAACGGAGTGCATGGGGCTTTCGTTGATAACCTCGAGGTGGTGGGGCTTAAGCCGCTCGATTATCTTTGCCTCGATTTTTTCTTGAAGAGTCATTTCATCCAATGTCACAGATTGGCCCAAAAAAATCAACCATTACGGCAATTCGGAACAGGCCGTTTTAGCCAGTGGGGAATCATACCCATAGACATCATTCCGAAACTGCACCGTCCCGTCTTCATCCACCCATGCGGTCACGTAAACAATGTGAATGGGAAAGGGTACCGTGAGATCGATCCTTCGCTGGATGCCGCTGTCGATCGCAGACTCGATTTTTTCGCGGTCCCAGTCGGGCGTGTCCTTTAAGACATATTCGGCGAGTTCCATATAATTTTCCACCCGGACGCATCCGGAGCTGAAAGAGCGGCTGTCCCTCCGGAACAAATGGCGGTCGGAGGTGTCGTGCAGATAGACATCGTACTTGTTGGGAAAAAGAAACTTGACGGTCCCCAGGGCGTTTCCTGCGCCCGGTTTTTGGACGATCCGGTAGTCAAAATCGTTTGGCGTCACGGTGGTCCAGTCGACCGTTCCCGGATCGACCTCGATGGTTTCCCCTTCGGGCGATTTTCCATAAAGCCTCATCCCCATTCTTTCAAGATAATCGGGGTCTTTCTGAAGGGTGGGGAGTTTGTCTTTCACCGCGATGCTCCGGGGGACATACCAGGCGGGATTGACCACCAGATGGGTGATCTCATCGTTAAAGATGGGGGTCTTGCGGTCGCGCCGCCCCGCAATGACCCTGGAGGCAAGGACCGGTTCATCATCCTTCACGACATGCAGATGAAAGTCGGGAACATTGACCCGGATATACCGGGTGGGAACTGCGGAAGATGCCGTTCCTTCCGCACCTGCCTGGGTCGTGGCGGCAAGGGACGTAAAGCGCAACCGGTTGATCTTGAGCTGGCAGACCCTTTTTTCAACCGGCACATTCATGGTGGCCACCGTCCCCTTGCCGATCACCCCGTCGGGTTCCATCCCGTTGCGAATTTGATAAAGCTTGACGACTTCCAGCAGTTTATCGTCGTAGATTTTTTCGTCGGAGCTTTTTTTGATGTATCCTTCCGCCTCGAGGCGCTTGCGGATGAGAGGAATCCGTTCATCCTCCGCCAAGGGTTCAATTTTTTCGCCCTTGGGGATTTCCGGCCAGGGGCCTTTTTTGGACAGTCCCTCGTATACTTGAACGGCTTTATTCAGCCGCTGGATGTTGGAAGGGGGATCAAACTGGGCCGCCCAGAGCGGACAGGATGCGAAAAAGTAAAATAAAAAAGTGACATGCCGGATACGCCGCATAAGGCCGCGTAGAATATCCTTCACCTGCGGGTTGAGTGCAAGTATAATTCATCCCCCAAAAACAAGGAGAAATCACCATGAAAACCGACCCGAACTGTATTTTTTGCAAGATCGCCAGGGGAGAAATTCCCGCGCAGAAAGTTTTTGAAGATGACCGCTTTGTCGCCTTTCTGGACATCCGCCCGCAGGCAACCGGCCACTGTCAGCTTATTCCGAAGGAACACCATGTCTGGGTCTGGGACCTGCCTGCCGGCAGGCAGGTGTCCCCCAACATCGGCGCCTACATGGAGGCGGCGCAAAAGGTGGCCCATGCGCAGAGAAAAGCCTTCGGCACGGAGATGATTGTCAGCCATATCATCGGCGACGAGGTGCCTCATGCCCACATCTGGCTGGTTCCACAGAGGCACACCAAAAACCGGAACTTAAAAGGGGAAGCAGTGGCAAAGGTGATCAGAGAAAATATGACAGGGACGATTATTTTGGAGTGAACAAAAATTTCTCTATGCCCAAAGTCCATTTCGTGACCGATAATCTGGTGGTCGAAGTCCCCAAGGGGGCCAAAATTCCCGATGTGGTGGATGCCTCTGGGGCGAGTCTCCCCTTCGGGTGCCGGATGGGGAGTTGCGGGACCTGCCGGTGCATTATTGTCGAAGGGATGGAGAACTTGAATCCAAGGACGGAGGAGGAAGAAGAATTGTTCGAGACATTGACCTCCGTCGGCGCCGCCGAGCGCCTCGGATGCCAATTGGTTGTCCGGGGGGATGTGAAGATTAGGAGTTGAAGGCCGGGGAACGAAAATGATTTACAAAATGGGTGACATTTTTTTGGTATTCGTGCTACCTCGGCCTCATGTCCAAGCTTAAGGCCAAAACCGTCTATGCCTGCCAGTCCTGCGGTCACCAATCCCCCAAGTGGCTGGGTAAATGCCCCGACTGCAACCAGTGGAATTCTTTTGTCGAGGAGATCTTCAGCAAACCGGCCGGCACGGAACGGGGCGATTTTTTCACCCTCACGACCGAAACACCGGTGGCACTGTCCGAGATTTCCTTCGAAAACAAGAAGAGGCTTCTCTCAACCATCGGTGAACTCGACCGGGTTCTGGGGGGCGGCGTTGTTCCCGGTTCGCTTGTCCTGATCGGCGGCGATCCTGGTATCGGCAAATCGACGCTGGTTCTCCAGGCGCTTGATCGTCTGGTGCAAAACGGCGTCAGTGTCCTCTACGCCACCGGCGAAGAGTCAAAAGAGCAGATCAAAATCCGCGCCGACAGGCTCGGTATTTCTTCGCGCGTCATGGTCATTGCCGAAAACTCACTGGACCGGATTATCGAGCAGGTCAAGACGCTGAAACCCCAGATGCTGGTCGTCGATTCCATCCAAACCGTCTATCTTTCCGATCTCGAATCGGCCCCCGGTTCGGTCTCGCAGGTGCGCGAGTCGGCCGGGAAACTCCTTTTTTTGTCCAAATCAACCGGTCTTTCAACGATACTTGTCGGTCACGTGACCAAGGAAGGAGCGCTGGCGGGGCCGCGGATTCTGGAGCATATGGTCGACTGCGTCCTCTATTTTGAAGGGGATGCCAATCAGCACTACCGGGTTCTGCGCACCATTAAAAATCGGTATGGTTCCACCAACGAGATCGGTGTTTTTGAGATGACGCAAGCGGGACTTCAAGAGGTGGAAAATCCCTCCAGTCTTTTTCTCTCCAATACGGCGGAAAAAGTTGCCGGTTCCGCCGTTACCGCATCGCTCGAAGGTCTACGCCCGCTGTTGGTCGAAATTCAGGCGCTCGTTTCCGGATCGGTTCTCCCCAATCCGCGCCGGACCACTTTGGGGGTCGACCCGGGACGGGTGGCGATTCTTGTTGCTGTTCTCGAAAAAGTGGTCGGCTTGAACCTCTACGGACAGGATATCTATGTGAGCGCGGCCGGCGGTTTTAAGGTGGTGGAACCGGCGGCCGACCTGGCCATCTTGGCGGCGCTGGTATCGAGCTTTAAAAACCGCCCCTTTCCCAAAGAGACCTTAGTTATCGGCGAGGTGGGGCTCTGCGGCGAGGTGCGGGGGGTGCATGGCACGGAAATCCGCCTGAAAGAGGCTGAAAAAATGGGGTTCAAAAGGTGTATCCTTCCGAAAACAAAGAAGATTTCAGGTGTCCCTTCCCACATGGAAATGATCTACGTACAATCCCCGGAACAGGCGCTGGAGGCGTTGTTTTAGTCTCTGACAGGTTTTTTTCTTGAGGCCTAAAGGAAGGGTGTGGTAGTAACGCCGTTCAATTTGAGAGAGGGATTTTATGAGAGAAAAAATTCATCCCGAATATCACGACATTAAAATTGTCTGTTCCTGCGGCAACGTCATCGAAACCGCCTCGACTTCCAAACAGATCCATGTGGAAATCTGCTCCGCCTGCCACCCCTTTTTCACCGGCAAGCAGAAATTGATGGACACCGCCGGCCGGGTTGAGCGTTTCCAGAAAAAGTATGCGCAACGCGAGGAAATTTTGAAGAAGGCCAAACAAAAGGGGCCGCGCACGATCACGATTAATTAGCTGTTTTATTGTCAACAATAATCCCGTCTCGTCCGCTCTTCAAGGCGGATGGACGGGATTTTTTTTACTATGTTCACACGACTCGACCAAGTCGAAAAAAAATACAAGGCGTTGCACGAGCGGATGGCCGACCCGTCCCTCCACGCCAACCCGGCGGAGCTTCAAAAACTGGCGCGGGAAGAGGCCGCCTTGCGCCCGGTGGTTGAAACCTACCGCGTCTATAAAAGGAAAAAGCGGGATCTCGAGGACAACAAAAAAATGCTGGCCGAAGAAAAAGATGCGGGATTAAAAGAGATGGCCCGGGAAGAAATTGAAAGGTTGGAACCGGAACTGGCCCAAATGGCTACCGCGCTTAAAATTCAGCTTCTTCCGAAGGACCCCAACGACGAAAAAAACATCTTTTTGGAAATTCGCGCCGGTACGGGAGGGGAAGAGGCGGGTCTTTTTGTCTCCGATCTGTTCCGCATGTACAGCCGGTACGCGGAACGCAGGAGGTGGAAAGTGGAGATTGTCTCCTCAAACCCGACAGGGCTCGGCGGCTTCAAGGAAATGATCGTCCTCATTTCGGGAGACCATGTTTATTCGCATCTCAAGCATGAAAGCGGTGCCCATCGTGTTCAACGGGTTCCCAAAACCGAGGCTCAAGGAAGGATTCACACCTCGGCGGTGACGGTGGCGGTGATGCCCGAGGTGGAGGATGTGGAGGTGAATGTGGAGGACAAGGATCTGCGGATCGATGTCTTCCGCTCCGGGGGCCATGGCGGGCAGAGTGTCAATACGACCGACTCCGCCGTACGCATCACGCATATTCCCTCCGGTCTGGTGGTGGTTTGCCAGGACGAAAAATCACAGCACAAAAACAAGGCAAAGGCGTTAAAAGTCCTCAAGGCCCGGTTGTACGATCAAATGCTGACGACTCAGCAGGATGCCGAAGCCAGGCAGAGAAAAGAACAGGTCGGGAGCGGCGACCGGAGCGAAAAAATCCGGACCTACAATTTTCCGCAAAGCCGGGTGACCGATCACCGGATCGGGTTGACCGTTTATCAACTCGAGACGGTTTTGGATGGCCGGCTCGACCTGATTCTGGGGCCCCTTCAGGCGCACTATCAGGCGGAGGCGCTTAAAAGCGGTGGATAGTGGATAGTGGATGGTGGATGGTTTTTTTCGATCCACGATTCACAATCCACGATCCACGTTGATCTTGTGTCATCTTGGACCCTCATCTCTCTGCTAAACTGGACCACCGACTATTTCACCCGGCGCCAAATCCCCACGCCGCGGCTGGATGCCGAGGTGCTTTTGGCCCATCTGCTCAATATTGAAAGGATCCAACTCTATCTCCAGTTCGAACGTCCGATGTCCGAAAAAGAATTGTCCGACTTCAAGGCGCTGGTCCAGCGACGGGTGAAGGGGGAGCCTGTTTCCTACATCCGCGGATTCAAGGAATTCTGGTCGCTGTCGTTTGCGGTTGGCCCCGGGGTGATGGTGCCGAGGCCGGAGACGGAAATTCTGGTTGAGACGGTTGAGGGTCGAAGGTCGAAGATCGAAGATGGAAGGTCGAAGATCGAGATATTAGATGTTGGTACCGGGAGCGGGAATCTTGCAATTACCCTGGCCAAAGTATTTCCCAATGCAAAAGTTACGGCTATTGATGTGTCGGAGGATGCCTTGAAGTACGCGAAAGAAAATGCTGTCGCCAACGGCGTTCAGTCCCGGATTGAATTTATCAAAAATGATTTTTTTACGATCCACGATCTTCGACCTTCCATCTTCAATCTTCTTGTCTCCAACCCCCCCTACATTCCCACCAAGACGATCGAGACCCTGCCGGCCGGGGTCCGCGATTACGAACCGCGAATCGCCCTGGACGGCGGGGCCGACGGCCTTGATTTTTACCAAAAGATCGGGGAAACTGCGCCGCGTCTCCTAAAACCGGGCGGTTGGCTTGCGGTGGAGATTGGCGAGGATCAACCGCGGGCGGTGAAAGAGATTTTTGAAAGGGCAGGGTTGTCGGACATCGAAGTGGTTAAGGATTATGCGGGATTGCCAAGGGTGGTGATTGCATGGACAAAATAATCATCGACGGCGGACGCCGCCTTCACGGCAAGGTAAAAATTTCCGGCTCCAAAAACGCGGCCCTGCCGCTGATGGCCGCCTCCATCCTTTCGCGCGGCCTCAATGTCTTCGAAAATGTCCCCGACCTGATGGACATTCACACCATGGCCCGACTCCTTCACGGATTCGGCGTGGAGGTCAAGGAAAAACGGGGCGTGCTCAAAATCCGCGCCGACAAAATCAAAAAAGCCGAAGCCCCTTACGATCTGGTGCGCACCATGCGCGCCTCGGTTCTCGTTCTTGGCCCCCTTCTTGGCCGGCTTGGCCATGCGCGCGTCTCGCTCCCCGGCGGGTGCGCCATCGGGGCGCGGCCGATCAACCGGCACCTTAAGGCCTTCGAAGAAATGGGGGCGAAGATCCGCCTCGAAGGGGGTTATGTGGAGGCCGCCTGCCCCAAACTGACGGGGGCGCGGATTGTCTTTGATGACATCACCGTTACCGGAACCGAAAATGTGATGATGGCGGCGGTTTTAGCCAAAGGCGCCACGGTTATCGAAAACTCTGCGCGCGAACCGGAGGTGCCGGAGCTGGCTAATTACTTGAACCGGATGGGGGCGCGGATTACCGGCGCCGGGACTGATACGATTACCATCGAGGGGGTCGATGAACTCAACGGGGCAGACTACAAAATAATGCCCGACCGGATTGAGGCGGGCACCTTTGCCATTGCCTCCGCCATGACAGGGGGGGATGTGCTGGTGCAAGGGGTGGCGCCGGAGCATATCTCTTCCCTGATCGCCAAACTTCGCGAGGCGGGGGGGGTGATTACGGAGGAGGATCATTCCATTCATGTCATCGGTCCCCGCGAGGTCAAAAATGTGGATGTTTCCACCCAGCCTTACCCAGGCTTTGCCACCGATTTTCAGGCGCAGTTCACTTCCATGATGTGTCTGGCCCGCGGCACAAGCCTTGTCTCGGAGAATATCTTCGAAAACCGGTTCATGCATGTGGCGGAGCTCAACCGGATGGGGGCCAACATCAAACTGGATGGCAATTCGGCGGTGGTGACCGGCGTCGAACAGTTGATCGGCGCCCCGGTCATGGCCACCGACCTCCGGGCCTCCGCCTGCCTCATTCTGGCCGGCCTTATGGCCAGGGGGATCACCGAAATCCACCGTGTCTATCACCTCGACCGGGGTTACGAGCATATCGAACGGAAGTTCCGTAAATTGGGCGCCCGGGTCAAAAGGGGCAAAGTTAAGTATTGAATCCCACCTGTATTTGAATTAAAGTCCTAAAATTGTCTAATTTTATATGAAAATCCTCCGCACCACCGACCGCAATTTTCGGTACGATTTTGGGAAGGTTTATCACCGAAACGTCGAGGTTCCGGAATCGGTGCAAAAGAGTGTCGCCGCGATTTTGGATGATTTAAAGCGGATCGGCGACGAGGCCCTGTTCAAACACACCGAAAAATTCGACCACTATTCGGTCAACATTAAAACCGTCGAGGTCCCTTCCAAAGAAATGTCTTTGGCCGCCAGAAAACTTGATGCAAAGGATTTGCAGGCGCTTAAAACAGCCGCCAAACGGATTGAGGAATTCGCCGGCCATCATCTGGAAAAATCGTGGGAGTATGCGAAGGATGACGTCTCGCTGGGGCTTCATTTTTCCCCGCTCGAACGGATCGGCATCTATGTCCCCGGCGGAAAGGCCGCGTATCCTTCCACCGTTTTGATGACCGCCATCCCGGCCCGGGTGGCCGGGGTGAAGGAGATCATCATGTGCTCGCCGCGCCCTGGCGGCGAGGTGAACGATGCGGTGTTGGCGGCGGCCAAGATTGCGGGGGTGGGCCGGATTTTCAAGGTTGGTGGTGCGCAGGCGATCGGCGCCATGGCCTACGGCACCAAGACGATTCCGAGGGTGGATAAAATTGTCGGGCCCGGAAACATCTATGTCACCTGGGCCAAAAAGATGGTCTTTGGCCAGGTGGATATCGACATGATCGCCGGGCCGACCGAGATTTGTATTTTAGCGGATGGAAGCGTTCCGGCGGAGTTCATGGCCGCCGATCTTCTGGCACAGGCGGAGCATGACGAAATGGCCTGTCCCCTGCTCATCACCGACAATTCAAACTATGCCAGCCGGGTGGAAGGGGAGGTGCGGCGCCAGCTGATCCGCATTGAACGGAAGGCGATCGCCTCCGAGTCGATCCAGAAGCGGGCGCTCATTGTTCTTGTGAGAAATCTGCAGGAGGGGGTGGATCTGGTCAACGAGGTGGCGCCCGAGCATCTGGAGCTGGCGCTCAAGGAGGCAAGATCTTACGTGCCGAAAATCCGCCATGCCGGGGCGATTTTTGTGGGGGAAAATACTCCGGAAACGATCGGCGACTATATTGCCGGACCCAGCCATGTTCTCCCGACCATCGGGACGGCGCGGTATTATTCGGTGCTGACCGCAAGCGATTTTATCAAGGCGACCAGCGTCATCTCGTTTGGCCGAAAGGCGCTGGGAAAACTGGGGCCCCCCGCCGCCCGCCTCGCCCGGCTTGAGGGATTGTCCGCTCACGCCCATGCCGTCGAGGTAAGGTTGAAAAAAGCGAACCATCGGGCTTGACCCGTGGTGAGCGCGGGGTTTGGCCCGCCACAAAGTATTGGCGGGCGAAATACATCAACGCGAGTAGCAACAACCGGGCCGAAAGGGCCCCAAGTCAAATGCAGGGCGCCCAGTCAAAAAAGTACCTCTCCATCTGTAACGACGACCTCTGCCATCAAACCGTTGGCCTGAAGGCGACGCACATCAGCAAGGAAAAGGGGATTTGCGAACTGGAATTAAAACCGTGGCACATGAATTTTGAAAACTGCTGTCACGGCGGGATTCTTTCGTTTCTGCTCGACACCGCGATGGGCTTTTGCGTTTATCCCCACCTTGAGGCGTCGGAAAACATCCTCGCCATCGACTTGAAGATCAGCTACCTCAAGGCGGCAACGATGGAGATGAAGAAGCTCAAGTGTGTCGCCAACCTCGTCTCCCGCACGCGCCGTCTGGCGGTCTCCGAAGGGGAGATCCTTTCGCCCAAGGGGGAGATTCTCTGCAAGGCGCTGGGGACGTTTGCGATTTTGAAGAAGAAAGATTCTTAGAACCCCTGCTGTTTCAATTTTTCCCAGATTTTTTTGCTCTTGGCCGGCGTGATACGGTTAAAAAAAAGATTGAGTTGTTCGAGGTAATCGAGTTTTTTCCTTACCGAAAGTCCCTTGAAATATTTGATGCGTTCCATGTCGATGTCATCATTGACCCTGATTTTTAGATTCCCGTGTTTCATAATTTAGCCCTCTGGATTTTTCTCAACACATTGATATCGATGGCATCCCTGTCTCTGCCGGCCGTTTCTTTGAGTCGAATCAAATCGGGAATGCCCACAACCGGTATTCGGAGCGTCCCCTCTTTCATCGTGACACGGTTCTTGTGCATTTTATCAAAATCAATCACATGATGAATCATCACATCGATATGTTCCATCGGGTTCCGGGGGTTGTAAACGCTAAAAACCTTCATGTTTTTGTGCTCGATCCAGTCTGTTCTCTTGGCGGGATCGGCAAAATCCTCAATTTTGACAGGCAACCTCGGAACCAGGCCGAGCTTTTTCGTGACTTTGACAAACTTGGCTATTTCGACATCCGTTAACGATAACGCAATGTCGAGATCGCCTGTAAATCTCGAGAAACCATGGAGGTTCACCGCCACGCCGCCGATGACGACATATTTAACCCGTTGCTGATTCAGCGCTTTGAAAATTCTTTCGAAAAGCATAGGAAACCCATCATAAGCAAATTATGTCGAAGAGGAAACCTTTTTCGGACAAGCAAATAACGGTGGTTCTCGTGGAACCCAAGCAGGCGGGAAACGTGGGGGCCTGCGCGCGGGCGATGATGAATTTCGGGTTTTCGGAGCTCCGTTTGGTGAATCCGCTTGCCGATCCGGAAAGCCGCGAATGTCTGGAACGGGCGATGACGGCGGCGCCGATTATTCAACGGGCCGAAATATTCGATTCCACAAAAGAGGCGGTTGCCGATTGCCGCCAGGTTATCGGAACGTCGGCGCGGCGGCGGAGGTTGAGATTAAATTGGCTGACGACAAGGGAATGGGGGACCCAAAAAAATAATCAAAAAACGGCGCTTGTTTTCGGTCCCGAAGAACGAGGCTTAAGCAACGCCGATCTTCTCCTCTGTGATGGGGTCGTGACCATTCCCATGGCCTGCAAATTTCCATCGCTCAATTTGTCCCACGCTGTTACGGTTCTTTTGTATGAGCTGTTTTTTGCGAGGAAGTCGATAAAGGCCGATTTTATCCCTGAACGAAAACCGGCACCCTCCGAAAAACGGGAGGCCTTTTATGACCATTTGCAGGAGGCGCTCCTGTCCGTCGGTTTTTTAAATCCCAACAGTCCCCATATTGCCATGCAGGAAATCCGCAATATCTTTGCCCGCGCCGAATTGGATGCCCGCGAGGTGAACATTTTACGGGGGCTCTGCCGGCAAATTCTGAACAAAACCAAATAATTCATTTGACGTAATTTGGCGTCATATGACATAGGTTGCTCCAACCTGTTTATTTTAATCGCTTTTTAGGGAGGACACCATGAAGGCGCTCACGGTACGGATTCCTGACAATCTGGACGAACAGTTCACGGAATTTTGTCGCAAGCGGGGTTATAAAAAGGGGGGGTTCATCTTAAGTCTTCTTGAGCGGATTCTCGCTCAATATGCAGGAAAGTCTCTGATTCAGTCTCAACAGACCCCGGTCTATCGGCCCGCCGCCGATCGCGATCCTCTGGCAGGAATTGAAAAATTGTTGGGCAAGGACTTTTGACTCTCTTTGTTTGCTCAAAAGACTCTCTTTGTTTGCTCAAAAAACAATCTTTGTTTGCGGCGCCGATACCGGCGTGGGCAAAACTTATGTCACCGGGGCGCTGTGTGCTTTCCTGAACAGTAAGGGAATCCGCGCCGGGGCGTTCAAGCCGTTGGAGTCAGGATGTGCGGCAAGGGGCCGCCACATCAGGCGGGCCGATTCGGAGTTCCTCAAAAAAACGGCCCGTATGCCCGAGCCGCTGGATGTCATCAATCCCTATTATTTCAAAGAACCTCTGGCCCCGGGGGTGGCGGCGGCCCGTCAAGGAGTCAGGGTTTCATTTGTCCGAATCAGGAAAAATCTTCGGGGCCTCCAGAAAAAATACGATGTGATTTTCATCGAGGGGGCCGGTGGGCTTTTGGTGCCGGTGGCGGGGAAGAAGACAAACCTTGATCTGATCCGTTATCTGAAAATCCCCGTTCTGGTCGTGGCGCGGCTTGGGCTGGGAACGATCAATCACACCCTTCTTACGCTTGAGCATTTGAAAAGAAACCGGGTCCGGGTTTTGGGAGCGATTTTGAATCAGACCTCGAAGGGAAGGACGATTGCGGATAAAACAAATCCCGATGTATTGAAACGATACGGAGCGCCTCTTTTGGGAGTCTTTCCGTATGTCAGTCCGGCGCGTCAGTGAAAATGCCGGTACAAATTTTGGGCCGGGACGTGATTCAATCTGACCGGCTCATCATAACCCGGTGTTCGTTGAAGGTCGAGGACAAGGGCGATATCGCCGTCGATGCCCGTGTCTTCGATGTTGAAATAGAGGCCGGAGGTCAGCAGTTGATCGCCGCCATCCACTTTCCCGTCTCCGTTTACGTCGTAATAAATATCTCCCCCTCTTTCCCATATTGAAGCCGGATCGGCCGGCGCCAGAAAATCCCGGTACTCTTTGACGGCAACGGGGGCCAGTTCGCAGGAGCCGTAGTCTTTGTCATCCGCGTCGATGACATGATTTATTTCCTCTCCCCCATACCGGTAGGTATGCAGGACAACCGATCCGTCGTCATTCATCAGTTCACAACGCTCCCCGTTTTCACCAATATAAATGTCGCCCGCATCGGGCCCGTTGTGGTCCGTGTCGATGAAACTGATTGTTTCATCCTGTCCCGCGGAATTTTTTGCCGTGGTGGCAAAAATGAAATTGCCGCCCAAGTCGGTTTCAAAAGATGGGAAGGAATGGAGGTTTAGGGTCATTGATTTTTCTCCTTTCTGTTTCACTTTTTATTGGAAGCAAATTGCGTGCCAGAAAACAAAGCATGTCAGCCCGTTGAATTTCAATACAGTAATTTTTCAGTCTGAATTAATAAGTGGGGAGAGAAGTCCCTCTCCACTTTGAAATAGCGGTTTCCGCACCCAATAGAACACGATAACAAAGGTCTTGCATTTCCCCCTTCGCTTCAATACACAGCGTAACGATGGACAAGAAAACTCTTTATGTTTCTTTCTTCAACGCGCTGATCGGGGTTCTTGTCAGTCTGCTTTTGAAGGGGAACCTGATGATCGGCGTTTTGATCTTTATCTTCCTGCTCACCATTCTCTGGATCGAACGGCGCTGGGCCTTCGAAAAAATCTTTCGGAAAAAGGTATCGTTTGCGGTTGTCGGCTATGCCGTTTTTTTTCTGGCGGTGGCAGGCGTCTTAAGTCTTCTGACCCGGTCGAACCGGGATTCCGCCGTGATTGTAAAGCAGGTGGGCGTCTATCTGGATCATCTGAAACCCGATGAGTACAAGGCGGCCTACGGCCTCCTTTCCGCCATCTCGAAAAAAAACTATTCGGAGGCAAAGTTTGTCTCCGATCACCGGCGGGTCGGCATCAATGTCCAGGATTATCGGATCGACAAGGTGACGATCAACGGCTTCGACACGAACAAGGCGGTTGCCGAGGTCTCAAGCCCGTTTCTTCTTTATGGACAAGACACGCTCGCCCTCGACCTGGTCAAGGAAGGTCCGGAGTGGAAGATTGTCCTTTCGCCAACCATGGTTGCCTCCTCCTCCCGCCCCTCTTCCCCCGGCCTGCCTACGGGTGAAGAGAAGGAAAAGAAAAAGAAGGGGCGCGGCAAGGTCTCCAATTTCTTCAGGTCGATTTTTTAATACAAAGGCCCCTTTACTTCGCATCCTCCGGAATCCGCATCCCGTAGAAGGAACGGATTACGAACCCGAGGCCGATCGAAAAAAAGGCGATGGCAATGGCCATTTTGGTCTGTGGCGACTGCATTGTCACGGCGATTTCCACGGCCAAAAGGCCAAAGAGCGTGGTGAACTTGATCACCGGATTGAGCGCCACCGACGAGGTGTCCTTGAACGGATCGCCCACGGTGTCGCCGACAACGCTGGCAGAATGGAGCGGCGTCCCTTTTTGTTTGAGATCCACTTCGACAACTTTCTTGGCGTTGTCCCACGCCCCGCCGGCGTTCGCCATGAAAATCGCCTGATAGAGGCCGAAGAAGGCCATCGCAACCAGATAGCCGATGAAAAAGTAGGGATTGAAGAAGGCCAGAGAAAGCGCCATGCAGAAGATGACGATAAAGATATTCACCATCCCCTTTTGCGCATAGACGGTGCAAATCTCGACCACCTTTTTGCTGTCCGCGAGGGACGCCTTGTGAGACCCCTCGAGTTTGATGTTTTCTTTGATAAACACAACGGCCCGATAAGCGCCGGTCACCACCGCCTGCGTCGCGGCGCCGGTAAACCAGTAGATCACGGCGCCCCCCATCAAAAGACCCAGGATTACAGGGGCCTGAACGAGGCTTAAATTGGCAATGACGTTGCCATAGAGTTTTTCCAGAAGGAGGATGATGCCGAACACCATCGTCGTCGCGCCGACAACGGCGGTGCCGATCAGCATCGGCTTGGCGGTCGCCTTGAATGTGTTTCCGGCGCCGTCCCCTTTTTCGAGCGAATGTTTTGCGTTTTCAAAATTCGGCGCAAAGCCGAAGTCTCTTTTGATCTCTTCCCTGATTCCCTTCCGTTTTTCGATGAGCGACAGCTCATACACCGACTGTGCGTTGTCGGTGACGGGGCCGAAGCTGTCAACCGCGATCGTCACCGGCCCCATTCCCAAAAATCCGAAGGCGACCAGACCGAACGCGAAAATCGGCGCGGCAAAGGCAAACTCGACCGGCATAACCCCCAAAAGGGCGGGATGCAGGGACATCCGATAGGCGACAAACATCAGGCCCAAAATCAAAAGCCCCTCCCAAAAAGCCGAAAAATTTCCCGCCACAAACCCGGAGAGGATGTTGAGCGAGGCGCCCCCCTGCCGACTTGATGTCACCACCTCTTTGACATGCTTCGAATGGGTGCTGGTGAAGATTTTGGTGAATTCGGGAATCAGCGCCCCCGCCGCCGTGCCACAACTGATGATCACGGAGAGGACCCACCAGAGCGGACCGTGGTTTTTCAAAAGCGCATGGCTCGCGGCAAAGGTGACACCAATCGAGATAATGGAGGTGATCCAGACCAGGTTGGTGAGCGGATGTTCAAGGTTGAAATCTTTTTTATTCCCGAAGAGCGCTCTGCTCAAGGCGTTGTTGAAAAGATAGGAGACGAGCGAGGTGAGAATCATGAGAATACGCATCGCAAAAATCCAGATGATAAGCTGGGCGCAAATCTCGGGGCTTGCCACCAGCGCCACCGCCAGAAAGGCAATTAGCGCCACACCGGTCACGCCGTAGGTTTCAAACCCGTCGGCGGTGGGGCCGACAGAATCGCCCGCGTTGTCGCCGGTGCAGTCGGCGATCACGCCGGGGTTTTTCGGATCGTCTTCGGGCAGATTAAAAACAATCTTCATCAGATCGGAGCCGATGTCGGCGATCTTGGTGAAGATCCCCCCGCAGATGCGAAGCACCGAGGCGCCCAGCGATTCTCCGACGGCAAAACCGATAAACGAGGGGCCGGCCAGCTCCTTGGGGAGAAAAACAAGGATGCAGATCATGAAGAAAAGCTCCACACTGACAAGCAAAAGGCCGACGCTCATCCCCGACTGGAGTGGAATGGTGAAGGTGGCCATCGGGTTTTTGTAGAGCGAGGCGAAGGCGGTGCGGGAGTTGGCCTGCGTGTTGATCCGGATGCCGAACCAGGCCACGCCATAAGAACCGAGGACGCCCAGGACCGAGGCCGCCAGAATAATTGCGACGTTTTTAATAGGGACATGTTGAAGACCGGCAAAATAGTAGGTGATGCAGGCGCCGATGAGTATCCAGAGGACCATCAGAAATTTTCCCTGCTGAAACAGGTAGGTTTTGCAGGTCTCCCAGATGGTCTGCGAGACCTCCCGCATGGAGGAGTGAACCGGCAGAGCTTTTGTCTGCTTGTATTGATACAGGCCGAACAGAAGACCGATGACGCAGATGACCAGCCCCCAGTGCATGAGGGTAACCCCCAGGATATCTCTTCCAAACAGATTGAAACTGACGGTGGCGAGGGCTTCGGGTATATGAATGTCCGCCTCGCCGGCAAAGGCGGGGAGACACAAAATAACAAGAGATGCGCATACAGCGCCCAACAGAAAGAAAAACCGGTTGTTTTTCATGAGTTCCTCCACTAAAAAAGTGATTTCTGGTATTAAAATTGACGCTTGAAGTCAAGGAAACATTCAAAGTGAAAAAAGTTTTCTCCATCATCACTATGGGCATGATCCTTATCGGCACCAAAGTCCCGGCGGCCGGACCGAAAATGACCCTTCTCGACTGCTTTCAGTCAGCGCTCAAAAAAAGCGAGACGATTCCCATCTCCGATGCCGAAATCACCGCCGCGCGCGGGCGCTACGCGCAGGCGCTGGGGAGTATCCTGCCGCAACTCTCCATCAACGCCAGCGAGTTTTTGCAGGACACCAGCGGCAATTCTTCGGCCGACTCCACCATCGGCTCCACCTTTACCCGCTTTAGCCGTCCGGAGGTGGCGATTACGCTCAATCAACCGATCTTTCAGGGGGTGCGCGCGGTTTCCGCCCTGAAAATGGCAAGCGCCGACCGGGCCCGGCAGAATTTTTTGCGAAAGGACGCCGAACGCCTCCTCTTTCAGGATGTTTCAGCCGCCTTTTACGTCCTCGCAAAGATCGAGCGGGATATTGCAACCACGAACCGGATTCTTCAGGCTGAACGGTCGCGCCTTTCCGAGGTGCGCAAGCGGGTCGATCTCGGCAAGTCGCGGACAAGCGAACTTCTGGCGCAGGAAACCGACCTCTCCCTTCTGGAAGGGGAACTGGAGATAAAAAAGGGGAAAAAACGGATCGCCTATGAGATGATGTCTTTTCTGACCGGCCTCGATCCACAGCCGCCCATAGAGATCAAAAATTATCCCACCGGAAATCTGAAGTCGCTGGACGACTATGTGTCTGCCGTCTCCAAACGGGACGACATCCTTGCTATCCAAAAAAACGCGGATATCGCCCGCGGAAATGTGGGGCTTAAAAAAAGCGACCTCTACCCGCAGATCGACGCCGAAGCGAATTATTATCCCTACCGCGTCGGCTTTCAGAAAGAGATCAAATGGGACGCCCTCTTCACTTTAAACCTCCCGATCTTCAACTGGGAAACCTATGGCGCACTTCGCGAGGCGAAGGCAGAGGCCAAAGAGGCGGAACTGGAGGCGGGGCGCGCCGGGCGTCAGGCTGTAAGCGACGTGAAAAAGGCCTACGCCGCCTATCAATCGTCCAAAAACCGGTTTGTCCAATTTTCACTGGCGGCAAAGAAGGCAAGGGAAAGTTATCTGGCCCAACTGGATGATTTCCGCCTTGGGCTGGTGAACAATCTGGACGTGATTCAGTCGCAAAAGATCTGGCTGACTGCCCTAAGAGAGCACGACTCCGCCGAAATCCAGTCGCGGATCGACTGGACGACCCTTCAAATTACGGCAGGAGTGGCGCCATAATGAGAAGGGAGTTCTTTTAGTGGAGCAATTTTTGCTCCCCGCCGCGCGCGGGCCGCAGATGGTCCAAGCCGGCAAGTACGGCTTGTAAAAATTGCGGAACCAAAAGAACTCCCTTCTCATTACAAGAAGAAATGACAACACTTTCCGACATTTCGATAAAAAACTCCGTCTTCGCCTGGATGCTCATGGCGGGGCTGATTCTTTTCGGGTGGATCGGCTTTGCCGGCATGGGGATCAGCGAAATGCCCGACGTCGATTTTCCGGTGGTGACCGTCCACATCACTTACGAGGGGGCCGCCCCGGAGATCATGGAGACCGACGTGGTGGACATCATCGAGGACGCCGTGATGAGCGTTCAGGGGATCCGTTCAGTCTCATCCACTTCCAGCCAGGAAAGCGCAACCGTCAGCATCGAGTTTGAACTGGGGCGCGACATCGACGCCGCTCTGCAGGAGGTCCAGACAAAAATCGCCCAGGTTCAAAGGCGCCTCCCGCAAGACATCGACCCGCCAACCGTAGTCAAGATCAACCCGGAGGACCAGCCGATCATGTGGGTTGCCCTCTCCTCGGACAAGGGCCTTCGCGAACTGATGGAATATGCCCGCGATCATTTGAAAGATCGGATTCAAACCGTCAGCGGCGTCGGCGAAGTGATGTTCGGCGGCTACGTGGAGCCGAACTTAAGGGTCTGGATCGATCCCGATAAACTTGCGTCCCACGAGTTGACGGTGAAGGATGTATTGGACGCCATCGAAGCCGAGCACATCGAGGTTCCGGCCGGGCGGATCGAGACGCCGACCCGCGAAATCAACGTCCGCTCGATGGGAGAAACGATGACGCCGGAGGCGTTCGGTAACATCCGGATCGACAAACGGGGGGGCACCCCGATCTACCGGCCCATTTATATCAAGGATGTGGCTGTCGTGGTTTTGGGGCTGGACGAAATCCGCCGGATCAGCCGTTCCAACGGCATTCCGGCCATCGGGCTCGGCATCAAAAAACAGCGCGGGGCCAACGCCGTCCGCGTGGCCGAAGGGGTAAAGGAAAGGCTGGAGGAGCTGAAAAAAAATCTCCCCCCCGGTTATTCGCTCGCCGTAAATTTCGACACCACCCGGTTTATCAGGGACACCACCAACGAGATGAAGTTCAGCCTCGTTCTCTCGGCGCTGTTGACCGGCGTTGTCTGCCTTCTCTTTCTCGCCTCGTGGGGGGCCACCTTCAACGTCTGGCTCGCCATTCCCACATCGATCATCGGCTCGTTTCTCTTCCTCTATTTTTTCGGATTTACGCTGAACACTTTCACCCTCCTCGGATTGATTCTCGCCATCGGCATTGTGGTGGATGACGCCATCATGGTTTTGGAAAACATCGTCCGGCATCAGGAGATGGGAAAAAGCCCCCGTCAGGCGGCCATCGACGGCGCCCGCGAGATCACCTCGGCCGCCGTGGCCACCACACTGGCGGTGATCGCCATTTTCATCCCGGTGATTTTCATGAAAGGGATCATCGGAAAATTCTTTTTCCAGTTCGGCATCACCATGTCGGTGGCGGTGGGGCTTTCGCTCATCGAGGCGCTGACACTCACCCCGATGCGCGCCTCCCTTTTTCTGGCCGTTCACCCTGAGCGAGCGAAGCGAGTCGAATGGGTCAACCGGGCCTTCGGAAAAATGAGTGTCGCCTACAAACGTTGGCTTGAAAAATGCCTCGATCACCGCTGGAAGGTGATCCTTGGCGCCACGGCCCTCTTTGCCCTTTCGTTTGCCCTTCTCCCATTTTTGAAAAAGGAGTTTGTCCCGGCCCAGGACCAGAGCGCCTTTTTAATCAGACTGCAGACGCCGCTCGGCTCCTCCATCAATTTTACCGACGAAAAATTAAAACAGGTCGAGGTCCTTTTGGCCAAACGCCCGGAGATCCGGCGCTATTACGTCGCCATCGGCGGATTCGGCGGCGGCGAGGTGAACACCGCCATGTCCTTTGTCAGCATGCTCCCCAAAAAAGAGAGGCCGGTCGATCCGAAACTCCACCATCGCCTCTCGCAGTCCGAGCTGATGGGGATTCTTCGCGGGGAGATTTCAAAAATACCGGATCTCAAGCCGGTGCTCCAGGACCTTTCGACGCGCGGCTTTACGGCTCAACGGGGATTCCCCATCGAGTTCACCGTTCGCGGCCCCGACTGGGAAAAGCTAACCGGGGTCTCGCAGGAACTCCTTCACAAAATGGAAAAGAACCCCGCTTTTGTCGACGCCGACACCGATTACCTCTACGGCCAGCCGGAGATTCAGATCACGCCCCTCCGCTCGCTGGCGGCCGACCGGAAGGTGAGCATGGAGGTGATCGGGCAAACCGTGAATGCCCTGGTCGGCGGCGTCCGCCTGGGGAAATTCACCGAAGGCGGCCACCGGAGCGACATCCGCGTCCGGCTTGACGAGTCCGCGCGGCAGACCGCGGAAGACATTTCGCGTCTGATGGTGCGAAACGAAAACGGCGAGCTGATCCGCCTTTCGGATGTGGTGCAGATCAAGGAGCATGAGACGTTGAAGAGCATCACCCGGAAGGATCGCGAACGGGCGATCGGCATCTTTGCCAACGTGGCGCCCGATTCATCGCAGAGCCGGGCGCTGGCCGAGGCGGAAAAGCTGGCCAAAGAGACGCTCCCTGAAGGATACCGGATCGTCCTCTCCGGTTCGGCCGAGACCTTCAAGGAATCGTTCTCCAGCCTCTTTTTTGCCCTTTACCTCGGCGTGATTGTCGCCTACATGGTGTTGGGGACGCAGTACAACAGTTTTCTTCACCCCATCACCGTCCTGCTCGCGCTCCCTTTTTCCATCTCCGGGGCGTGGGTCGCCCTCTTTTTCACCGGAAAATCGTTGAGCATCTTCAGCTTCATCGGGTTGATTTTGCTGATGGGCATCGCAAAGAAAAATTCCATCATGCTGGTCGATTTTACCAACAAGCGCCGGGCCGAGGGGATGAAGCTGAAAGAGGCGATCTTGACCGCCTCGCCCCAGAGACTGCGGCCTATTTTGATGACAAGCCTCGCCACGCTGGCCGCCTCCGTCCCTCCCGCGCTGGCCTTGGGCCCCGGCTCGGAGACGCGGGTCCCAATGGCGGTGGTGGTGATCGGCGGGATTTTTGTCTCGACTCTGCTGACGCTGTTTGTCGTCCCCTGCGCCTACAGCCTTTTGGCAAGGTTTGAACGGCGGCATATCGACGTGTGACAATCGCCGCGCAAGCTTTTTTATTGCGTTCTTGCAAAAATTTCGGGGAGGGCCTCCGCGGCGTAAAGGGGGCAGGTGGCTATGGACGGTTATTTCTTAAACCCATTAGCTTTAAAGTCTACAAGCTCCGGAAGATTGAGGGTGTCCAGCTTTGGTATAACCGTTGTCTTCACAAATTCATTGAATTCGGTGCGTGAATGAGTGCGGCCGTAATCGATGCTCAATGCGGCCAGATAATACAGAGAGCGGTAATTATGCCTCAAATCTTTTTTCCGTTTACCGGTGGAAGACCGGTTCGGGTCCAACAATTCCGTTTCCTCCTTGATGAGTCTGTTTTTCAGGCGCTTTTGTCTTTTTGGGCGCAGTTTCAATTCATACGAAATGGCCTCATTAAATTCCGCCCTCATCAGGCCCTGCCGGGTTTTTTCGCGGCATTTTTCCCATAGAGAAGCTGTCTCTTCATTGTCATTATTTATCCCAATAAGGAGCTTTGCCAGTTTGTCCAAGGTGAGGTGCCAGTCAATATTTGGGGAGTAGAATGGATCGTGGGGATCCGCCTTATTCATCATAAAAATTTCCGGGTCATCCTGTGGGAAAAGCAGTTTGCTTAAAACCGCTCCGGCGGCAAATGCCTGAAACTGCGCGTCCAATTCGGTCATTCGCGTTTTTTTAAAATCCTGCCATCGATGGAAGGCTTCGTGTAAAAGAGTGTCCACAGCGGAAGGGGAATAGTAACCCGCCGCATTTTGCTGACTATAAAGCATGATACGGTCACTCTTCGGATCATAAATCCCCTCCGCGTTACTTCTCTCAACAGACTTAAGTAAAGAGCCGTCTGCGGCGCCAAAGATGACTTTCCCCTCTTTCAGGTCATTGAGCGTCAGTCGGGTAAACTCGTCAAGTTCCTGAAGAAAGGGCTTATTGAGTTTGGCGAGATTGCTCAATTCCCCATGTGCAATCGTGAGATAAACGCCCAGCAAAAGAGACTGGAAAATAACCGAGGGATCCGTGACCTTCTTTCCTTCCACATAAACACGAATAAAAGAGCTCGCCTCTTCCGGATTCAGATTATTTTCCTTCAACAGCGCCGCCAGCGGGTCATAAAATTCGCGCCAATTGCCCGCAAAAAATTTATTTTGGCTGTCAAGGGCAACCAGTTTCTTGAAGTTTTCTTCTAGCGCTAGCCACGATTGAAGTGGAAAAACCGGTCTCTTATCGGTGGAACCGGAAGCAATTTGTCCACAAAGCATTTCAAGATCACCGGCCATCGGGCTTCGGATGGGCTGAAAATTTTTTGCGACTTCGCGACACATCAACCGGGCTTTTTCCGATGAGACGGCGCTGTCAATTTCTTTGAAAGTCGAAGCCATCAAATCAACGATCTGTTCATCCGAATGGGAGGCTAATTCGCGGAGGCCGCACATGAATATGTCATCACTGGAGATATTTTGAGGGATGAGATCGCTTGCCGGATCCAGGTATTCGAGGCGGCCTAAATCGATTTTATCCGTCGAAACCGAGGTTCCCATACAAATCTTCCCCTTCAATTGACGGCCGGTCCTATCTCACCCTTTTGCGGATGGTTACGTTGCCTGCTCCTGGTTCATTTATCGTCACTCTGACAATAAAGTTGCGTCCTTTCGAGTGATTATTAAATTTTTGTTAGTAACCGACGGTGATCAAACTGCTTCCCATTCCTCTGGGCCATGAGTAAGATTCCGCCGTATGCCCTCAAACTCGATTCTTGAAGTTATCGGTTCTCCCCTCCAGCGAGGTCTGTCCCAAGGAGAGGCCTTTGCCTCACAAAAAGAAAAATATTTCGCCGCCATGAAGAACTACCCGAATCTCCCGCCGTGGATTCGGCCGCTGGTGTTGCCGGGCCTTGTGCGCTTGTGGCTTCGACATCGGGGAAAGGGGGTGAAAAATCTTATCCTTCCGGTTCTTTCGCGCTCTTTTTCCGGAGACTGGGAATCGCGGCTTGAGGGAATGGCGCAAGGCTTCGGTATGAGCTTATACGAGGCCTACGGCTTCAATTCGGTGGAGATTCTGACAGCCAAAACGCCCGTGGAAGAGGGATGCACTTCGCTGGCCTTTTCCGCAGGCATGACCGAAGAGAAAACGCCGATTCTCGCCTACAACCACGACTACATCTCCATCTTTGCCCCTTTTTTGATCGTCCGGCGAAACCGGGTGGCAGCGCCACCGGCACTGGAAAATCTTTACGCCTCGCTCTCTCTCACCTATCAGCCCGCCGTCGGGGCGATTGCCGGCGTGAACGAAAAAGGGCTGGCGGTCAGTTTGAATCACGGCTACACAACCGACGAAATCCGGCCCGGCGTTCCGCTGGCCTTTCTGGTCCAGACCTGTCTCGACCGGTGCGCCTCTACGGCAGAGGCGGTGGCGCTGATCAAAAAAATTCCGGTCCCCTGCGGCGGGATCATGACCTTTGTCGATGCCTTTGGCGATTGCGCGGCGATGGAACTGGCTCCTTCGCGCCGCGCCCTGCGCGAGATGACGGATGAGCCGCTCTTTTCGTTTAACCAGTATCAGATGCACAAAATGCAGTCGGTGGAAATTCCACAAAACGCGGTCTTTCCCTGGTGGTTTTACCCCGTTCTCCTTCGCGGAAAGAAATTTCACCAATTCAACCGGGCAAGAAAAGAGCGATACGAGGCGTTGGTTAAAAAAGGGAAAAAATGGTCCCGGGACGGGATCATCAAAATCCTCTCCGACCACGGCGCGGAAAACAGGCCGGGGCGCCTGACGATCTGCAGGCATCAGCCGGAAACAGCCGATACCGTGGCCTCGGCGCTGATTTATCCGGAAAAAAGGAAAATGGAAATTTGCGTTGGGAACCCCTGCCGCAATGAATATCGGCGGTTCGCGCTTTAAATCCCTTGTCGCAACAATTCACTCTCGGCGTCTGCTTTCGGTTCCATCGGAACTCGCGGTCTATCTAATCGCCACTCTATTTGACCATTGGGTTTAATAATGTTCCGATTGGCGATGTTCATTTCGGTGCGCTCAAACAGCCGATGGAGCCTCAAGACAGCCGCTCGAGACCGAATTGTTGCTTTTTATCTCCGCGACAGCCGTTTTTTCTTCACATAGGCCCAGATTTTTTTGGTCATTGCGCTGGGCGCCAGGGGGGATGAGCCGAAGACTTTCTCGACGCTATCCTTGCAACCCCTGAAAGTGATGGTGTAACCCCCAAAGGCCTTCCTTTTGCTTGCTTTCTTAGCCATTGATTTCTCCTTTTGTTGGAATGGGAAGGGGTCCGCCAATACAACGCGGCGGATGCCCTATAGGGGCAAATTGTAAGCGGGGCGCGATCGAATTACAAACATTTTTTTCAAGTTTTTTCACGAGCACCCCGTTGTCGCCCCGCAACTGTCGCATTTGAGACAGCTCCCGTTCCGAAGAAGCGTGAGTTGCCCGCATTCGGGACAAGGGTCCCCCTCGTACCCTTTCAGGCGCGCGACACGAAGACGATCGGCCGCCGTATCGAAGGCCCTGATGGCCGTTTGATAAGGGACCGTCATGGGAGAGGCTTCATCGGCATGCGAATGACCGTTGCCGTTCCCGTTGCCGTTTCCATTGGATTTAGGAGCCTCCTCGGGGACTTTGTGAATCTCCGGCCCAACCTCCGGGACGGGGGCATAAACCTCCGCCGAAATCGTTTGCAGACCATCGGCAGATGCCTCTGCAGTTGACACCTTTCGCACCGAAACCACCTCTTCTTCCTTGTATTCCTCCTCGGTCTCATGCTTTCGCACGGAAGTGTTTCGCAGATCCTCCGGATGGATGTGCACCAGATCGTAGCGCCCCAGATAGTTCATCGCCAGTTCGCGAAAGATGTAGTCGATCACCGACGTGGCCATCTTGATATTGTCATGCCCCTTCACGATCCCGTTGGGCTCGAACCGGGTAAAGGTGAAGGCATCGACGAATTCTTCGAGCGGAACGCCGTATTGCAGGCCCACCGAAATGGCGATGGCAAAGCAGTTCATCAGGCTCCGGAAGGCGGCCCCCTCCTTGTGCATGTCGAGGAAGATTTCCCCCAGCGATCCGTCATCGAATTCGCCGGTGCGAAGATATATTTTGTGTCCGCCGATTTCCGCCTTTTGCGTGTAGCCGTCCCTGCGGTTGGGAAGGGTGCGCCGTTTGGCAAGATAGCGATAGACCATCTTTTCCACGACGGCCACCGGCGCTGTCGGCGCCATTGGCGCCGGCGCTCCATCCCTTTCCTTCGTTGCCTGATCCAGGTCTTTGTACAACTCCTGTGCCACGCTGTTCAACGGTTGCGAAAGTTTGGAGCCGTCGCGGTAGAGGGCGTTGGCCTTGAGGCACATCCGCCACGATTTCAGGTAGGCCTCCTTCACATCGTCGATTGTGGCCTCGTGCGGCATGTTGATGGTCTTGGAGATGGCGCCGGAGATGAACGGCTGGGCCGCCGCCATCATTTCGATATGGGCGCCGGTTTTGATAAAGCGGGCGCCGTACCGGCCGCACCTGTTGGCGCAGTCGAAGACCGGATAATGTTCGGGCCTTAAATGCCGCGCCCCCTCGATGGTCATCGTGCCGCAACAATAATCGTTCGCTTTTCCAATTTCCGCGTCGGAAAAACCGATTTCCTTCAAGAGATTGAAGGAGGGAGAATTGTAGACTTCCGCGGAAATTTTCAACGTCTCCTTCAAAAATTCCTCCCCGAGCGTCCACTGGTTGAAGGCAAAGGTGATATCAAAGGCGCAAAAGAGCTGGTTCTCGAGCGCAAGGAGAATCTCGTCGGTGAATCCCTTGGCCTTCAGGGTTTCGTGATTGACAAAAGGGGCGCCCCGAAGCGTCCCGGTGCCGCGGCAGTATTGGACGATTTCCTCGATCCGGGCGGCGGTGTAACCGAGACGCTTGAGCGCCGGAGGGACACTTTCGTTGATAATCTTGAAATAACCCCCTCCCGCCAGTTTTTTGAATTTCACCAGCGCGAAGTCGGGCTCGATGCCGGTGGTGTCGCAATCCATCACCAGACCGATGGTGCCGGTGGGGGCGATCACGGTGACCTGTGCGTTGCGATAGCCGTGTTTTTCGCCGCCGGTCAGCGCGCGATCCCAGGCCCCGCGCGCGGCAGACAAAAAATCGGCCGGGCATTCCCGCGGATCGATTCCCACCGGAATAATGGTCAGCCCCTCATATTCTTCGGGGGGGGCATTATTGGCGGCGCGCCGATGGTTGCAAATCACCTTGAGCATCGCCTCGCGGTTTTCCCTGAATTTGGGAAAGGGCCCCATCTCCCGCGCCATCTCGGAGGAGGTCGCGTACGCCTCGCCGCTCAAGATGGCGGTCAAGGCCCCGCAAATGGCCCGCCCCTTGGGGCTGTCGTAGGGAATTCCCTGAATCATGAGAAGCGCCCCGAGATTGGCATAACCGAGGCCGAGGGTTCGGTATTCGTCGGTCATCCGGGCAATTTCCCGGCTGGGGAATTGCGCCATCAGAACCGAAATTTCCAGAATGATTGTCCAGAGACGGATGGCATGCCGGTAGGCTGAAAGGTCGAACTGTTCCTTCTCCTTGTTGTAGAAGGTCATCAGGTTGAGCGAGGCGAGGTTGCAGGCGGTGTCGTCCAGGAACATGTATTCCGAACAGGGATTACTCGCGGTGATCCGCCCCCCGTTGGGGCAGGTGTGCCATTCGTTGATCGTCGTGTCGTACTGGATGCCGGGGTCGGCCGAGGTCCAGGCGGCATACGCGATGTCCTCCCAGAGTTTGCGCGCCTTGACCGTTTTGGCGGTACTCCGGTCGGTCCGGTTGACAAGATTCCAGTCGAGGTCGTTTTGCACCGCTTCCATAAATTGGTTGGCGACGCGGACCGAATTGTTGGAATTTTGCCCCGAAACGGTCTGATAGGCCTCCGAGACCCAGTCGGTGTTGTATTCGCGGAAGTCGATGGCGGTGTACCCCTGCCGGGCGTAGTGGATGACCCGGTCGATGTAGTTGCGCGGCACCTCGTGGAGAAGCGCCTGGTGGACCGCCTCTTTCAAAACGGCATTTTTCCTGATATCAAACCGGGCGACAGGGTCGCCGGCCATATGTTCAGAATGACACGCCCGAATAATGCAATTCAGGTCCTTCTGCAAAAGCCGCGAGCCGGCTACCAGCGAGGCAACCTTCTGCTCTTCAACCATCTTCCAGTTGATGTACTCCTCGATGTCGGGATGGTCGATGTCAACCACCACCATCTTGGCGGCGCGCCGGGTGGTGCCGCCCGACTTGATGGCCCCCGCGGCGCGATCGCCTATTTGGAGGAAACTCATGAGCCCCGAGGAGCGGCCGCCGCCGGAGAGCCTTTCTCCCCGGCCCCGGAGAGCCGAAAAGTTGGAGCCGGTGCCGGAGCCATATTTAAAGAGCCGCGCCTCCTTCGTCCAGAGGTCCATGATCCCCCCCTCGTTGACGAGATCGTCCGTGACCGACTGGATGAAACAGGCGTGTGGCTGTGGGCGTTCATAGGCGCTTTTGGATTTTTCAACCGTTCCGGTTTTGGGATCGACGTAATAGTGCCCCTGACTGGGGCCCTTTAAACCGTAAGCAAAATAGAGGCCGGTGTTAAACCACTGCGGCGAGTTGGGGGCCGCCATCTGGCGGGCCAGCATGCAACAGGTTTCGTCGTAGAAGGCCCGGGCGTCTTCTTTGGAATCGAAATAACCGTGCCTCTCCCCCCAGTCGCGCCAGCAACCGCTCATCCGGTGAAATACCTGCCGGGCGTCATTTTCCGAACCGGCAGGGCCGGTGCCACTGGTAGCACCGGTTGCCCCTGATTCCTGCGGCACACCGGTCTTGCGGAAATATTTTTGGGCGAGGACATCGGTGGCCACCTGTGACCAGCTTTCGGGAACGACAACATTGTCCATGTGAAAAACCACCGACCCGTCCGGGTTTTTGACCTCCGACCGGCGGGTGACAAACTTTATCCCCTCGTAAGGTGAAGCTTCCTTTTTTGTGAAAAAACGATGAATTTTCATATAAACAGACCTTTTCCTTTTTCTCCTCCCCTTAGGATTAAGGAGAGGCCGGGAGGGGTTATCCCTCCCTCTTTTTTTAAGAGACAAAAACCGCTAAAATGTCTGGAAAATGGAGTCCGATTGAGCTAAAAAACACAATATATTGTGTATCTTGTTGCATTGAACCACAACCCTTTGGGGTCAGCAAGGAATTTTTTCGGTCGTGGATTAACTTCTTGAAAAGTAAAAGAAAAAAAATTCAAAAAAGGGTAATAAAATCGGCATGATGCACAGTGTCAAAAAAATTATAGAGTAATTTCAACGGATTAAAATGCAAACTCTCCATTTGGTCCGCCTCCGGCGGATTCAGGCCGCATCGGCGCCGATGGCCTCCACCGGGCATTCTTCCAAGGCTTGATGGCAGAGCTTTTTCTCTTCCTCATTTTCCGGTTGTTTATAGACATACGAAAAACCCTCGTCGGGATTTTGCTTGAAATTGGCGGGGGCGGTGGTCCGGCAGAGGTCGCAGTCGATACACTGGCTGTCGACAAACCAGCTTCCGGTCACGTTGTCTTTGACCTTCTCTTCCTTGTTTGCCATAGATAAATAACCCTCCTTGCGGG
>JACPFC010000062.1 GCA_016183175.1 Deltaproteobacteria bacterium | reverse complement strand
TCAATATTCTGCACCTGCTCGCGGATTTTTTCCATCTCGCATTTCGCGGAAACGACCGTCTGCGCCGCTTCGGCATTCTGCGTTTTGGAGGCGATGGTGTTCCATTCCCGGTTCATCTCCTGAATGAGAAAATCAAGGGGACGTCCAACCGGTTTAAGGCTTTTCAGGAGTTTTCTCGCCTGCCCAAAATGGCTGGAAAGCCGCTCCAGTTCCTCGGTGATGTCGCTCCGATCGGCAATAAAGGCCACCTCCATAGCCAGCTTGCCGGCATCAACCGGCAGGGCCGGTGCCACAGGCCCGGCCGGTGCCACAGGCCCGGCCGGCGCCGCCACCGCCTCCATTCCCGAAAGGAGTCTTTGAATGCGGCTCTCAAGTTTCATTTTGTTCTGCTGAACAATCCCCTCCTTATTCAGGGCCGTCTTTTGGGCCAGCTCCTCGATGAGTTTCAGGCGCGAGGCGATGTTTACGCGTAAATTCTCCCCTTCCCGCTTTCGCATCCGGTTGAGTTCCGCCAATGCCCGGATAATCAGCCTTTTCAAGGCGGGACCGATTTTCTCCGCCCCCGGCGGACTCCCCATCCAGAATGGGGCCCCCGCCTGAAGGTGGGCGAGGGTCACCGATTCGGCAAGTTTGAGGTGTCTGCGGACTCCGTTCAAGAATCGCCAGTAGCCGAAAAGGGCCTTTTTGTTTTTTTCGTTGAGGGCAAGCCCCGCTTCGCCGCCTTTCTCTTCGCCGATCCAAACATCCACCTTTCCCCGATGAATTGTTTTTTTAACCAGCTGGACAATGGGAAGTTCCAGGCTCGAAAGGCTGTGAGGGAGGCGGGTCTGAACCTCGCAATAGCGATGGTTTACCGATTTGATTTCGACAAGAAAATGGGAGGAACCCGCTTTCCCTCGCGCGCGTCCCATGCCCGTCATTGAATAAAGCATTTAATTTATCTAAAACCGACGGAAATCTTCGTCGCGCCGATGGTGATTTCGTCGCCGGATTTGAGCGTGCAGGTTTCAACTTCGCGCCCGTTGACGAAGGTGCCGTTTTTGCTGACGAGATCGAGGATCCCCGCCTGTCCCCCGTCGTCGTAAAAGACCATCGCGTGCAGGCGGGAGGCGGCGGGGTCGTTTAAAATGAGATCCGGCAGGCGCTTGAATCCCCCCAGAACATGTTCTTCCTCGTCGCCCCCCTTTTTCTTTTTTTGACCGCTCGATTTCGAGAGATAATTGGAGATCAATTTTTTGGTATGGTCGTCCAGCGTCATGGTGAAGTCGGCGTTGAAAACCAGAGTCTGGACGGCGTCCTCCACCTTTCTGCCGATCGCCTTGCATGTCCCCCGTTTCAGGCGGAATTGCGCCCCGGAGTCCTTCCCCTTTTCGACTGTGAAAATGGCCGAAATTTCGCGGGGAAGAATTTTTCCGTCGGGGGAGAGGGACATGGCGGCCTCCGGCGAAAGGTCGGGGACCCCCCCTTCGACGGGATAACACAGCCGGCAGTGAACGCAGAAAAGAACCTGCTCCCGGGTATAGCGCAGATCGCCCCGGCATTGCGGACAGACGACAAATTCCAGCATTTCGGCGGGGACGGTCATTGAGTGAGCGCCTCATCCATACAGACAAAATTATTTTTTTGGCGCCGGATTGGAGTTGTATCTCCGGATCAGTTCACCGGTGATGTCTTCCGCCTTTGCGGAATAGACAACGATATCGGCCGAATTTTCCACCACCAGGTCGTACTGCTTTTCCTTGGCCAGGGCAACGGCCAGCGTCCTTAAATGGGAAATGATCCGGTCGGCGTTTTGCGCCTCTTTTGTCTTAAGCTCGTTTTCGTACTGGGCCGCCCTGTTTTGAAGATCCATGAATTTGGTTTGAAGCTCGCCCGCCTTCGCCTTTAGGGCGTCTTCGGAGAGGACCATCTTTTGCTTGTCGAGGTCGTCCCTCATTTTTTTGAGTTCGGTCTTCATGCTCTCGAGCTGTTTTTGTTTGGCGTCGAAATCGGCCTTGAGCGACGCCTTGACCTGCTTGCCTTCATTTACATCGTTTAAGGCCTTTTGAAAGCTGACCAGGGCGATTTTTTCCTGGGCCGTGGCATAGCCCGGGGATGCCCCAAAAAAGAGGGACAAAAAGAAAACCACTATAAAAATTCCGGTTCGGTGCATTGCATGACTCCTTGTTAAAATTAAGCAAATCCGACTGATCGGTCTGATCGAATTTGACTAGAATAAACCCGCCGATTAATCAAGGGTAAATTCTTAAAACGACTGCCCGATCGAGAAGTTGAATACCGCCAGCGACTCTCCTTCGCGACGCTTGAACGGAAAGCCCCACTCGAAACGGAGGGGGCCGAAGGGGGAATGCCAGCGAAGGCCAAAGCCGTAGTTGGCGCGAATGGCGGTAAGATCGATGCTTTCGTTTTCGGCCCAAGCCTGCCCCGCATCCAGAAACATCACCGTTCCGATTCCGGCGGGGGCGTAAATGGGGAGTTCGTATTCGAGGTTGAACATCAACATCCGGTTTCCGCCGTAGGTAAACCGGTGATCGCCGCCGGTGGCGCTGGAAGGAATGGAAAGCTCCGGCCCGATGCTGTTCAAATCAAAACCGCGAAGCGTATTGATGCCTCCGAGAAAAAAACGCTCGAACAGAGGAACGGGATCGGGGTTCAGCGAATTCACGTAGCCGAACATCCCGCGCGCCTTGATGACGCTTTTAAGCGGAAGGGGGAAAAAGACGCGCGACTCGGCGTACATCTTCCAGAAATCGTTGTCCCCCCCCACCCCGTGGCCGGCATACTCCGAGGTAAAAGAGTGATACATTCCCTTTGTTGTCTGAATGCGGTTGTCGCGCCGGTCGTAGGCCAGCGTTGTCAGGACGCTGGAGGTAAGCCCCGAGGCGTTCTGCTGGAAAAAGGCGGGCACCGAGGCCGAAAAATTGGTCACCGAGATATCTTCGATATTATAGCCGAGGCTGATGTCAAAAAATGGAAAGACCTCCCGGCCAAAACTCACCGTGCCGCCCAAGCTCTTCTGGTCGAAGTCGCGATTGAGCGCCGAAAAGTAGCGGTGCATGGAGAGCGAGAATATCCACCGGGTGTCGAGAAAATAGCGATCGGTCATGAAAAACGAAAACTCCTGCCGCAGTTTTGAGATGTTGGCCGAAACGCCGCCGCGGATCCCCCGCCCGAAAAAGTTGTCCTTCTGGATGGATGCGTTGAAGATAAAGCTCTCCAGCGACGAAAATCCGGCCCCCACGGAAAAACTCCCCGTCGGTTTTTCTTTTACCTCCACCGCCAGGATCACCCGGTCGTCCCGGCTCCCGCGCGGGAGGGAAAAATTCACTTCCTCAAAAAAGCCGAGCTGAAAGAGCCTCCTTCGCGAAAGGTCGAGCGCGCTCTTGTTGTAGGGGGCGTTTTCCACCACCTGCAATTCCCGGCGGATCACCTTGTCGCGGGTGACGTCGTTGCCTTTGATGTCGATCCGTTCGACGGTCACCTTGGGGCCCCGCTCCACATGATAGACGACATCCACCGTTTTTTCCGATTCGTCGGTTTCAAGCGAGGGTGAGACGCCGGCAAAGGCGTAGGCCTGGTCGCCGTAGAGGGCCGCCAACGCCTGCACATCCTCCTCCTCGGTCATTTTTTTGTAAATCTGTTTGGGGGCCATTTTTACCTTTGAAAGAAGCTCTTCGCGGGTGGTGATGATGTCGCCGGCCACATCGACGTTTCTCACCGTGTACCGGTTCCCCTCATAAACGGGAATGGTGACGGCAATGGCTTTTTTGTTGCGGGTGAGGCTCACCTGCGGCCTGCCGATTTTTACCTTGATGTAGCCGTTGTTTAAGTAAAAATAGGTGAGGAGGTCGGCGTCGAGCTTTAATTTTTCGTCGTCGAATTTCCCCGACTTTGTCAGAAAGGAAAGAAAACCCTTCACCTTTGTCTTCATTTGCTTGGCCAGTTTCTTGTCTTCGATGGCATGGTTTCCCACAAAAGAAATCCGCCGGATTCGGACCCCTTTGTTCTCGTTGATGTTAAAAACAAGCTCCATCTCGCCCGCCTCGGTGTCCAGGGCCTTAAGCTCCCAGGTAACTTCGGCCAGGTACAAGTCCTTTTCGTCGTAGAGTTTGCGGATGGCCTCAACCGATTCGACAATCCTCTGGATATCCGCCGGGGCCTGTTCGCGGATGGTGACGGCATTGTTCAACTCCTTGTCCCTGATTTTTTTGTTTCCCAGAAAACGGACGGAGCCGATCATCCCCTTTTCCACGACGCGGAAAATCAGGCGGATGCCGCCGGGGCTGTCCTCCTTTTCAACCGCCACGTCCTGAAAAAGGCCGGTCTCGTAGAGCGCTTTGATGTCCTTTTTGACTGCGGAGGCGGAATAGACGGAGCCTTCGAGGGAGACGAGCCTGCGCCGGATCGACGCCTCGTCGGTTTTGGCGAGTCCGACAAAGTCGACATTGACGATTTTGGAAGCGGCGAAGACGATGGGGGAAATGGCAAGAAAAAAAAGGAAAAAAAAATTAAGAAGCGATTTTTCCATCGACGAGTTTGACCCTTTTTTCCAGCCGTTTGGACAACTCCTCGTTATGCGTGACAACGACAAGAGTCGTCCTTAATTCCCGATTCAGCGACAAAAGTAAATCGAAAACTTGACGTCCGGTCGCCGTGTCGAGGTTTCCGGTCGGCTCGTCGGCCAGAACCATCTTTGGCGCGCCCACCAGAGCGCGCGCAATGGCCACCCTCTGCTGTTCCCCGCCGGACATCTGCGCCGGGCGCGATCTGAATTTGTCTTCAAGGCCGACGCGGGAAAGCAGTTCCTCCGCGTTCCGCCGCGCCTTTCTTTCCTTTTCGCCGCGGATCAAAAGCGGCATCATCACATTTTCGGCCGACGTAAAATCGGGCAGGAGATGATGAAATTGAAAGATAAACCCTACCTCCCGGTTGCGAAAGGCGCACAACTCCTTCTCCCCCTTTTTGAAGAGATTTTCCCCTTCAAACAAGACCGAACCGGAGGTGGGGGCATCCAGCGTCCCGACGATGTGAAGAAGGGTCGACTTCCCCGCCCCCGACGCGCCGACAACGGCAAGGGCCTCGCCCTTTAGAACGGAAAGATCGATCCCCTTCAACACCTCCGTGGTCACGGAATCTTCGGTGAAGCTTTTTTTTAGACACTTTATTTCGAGTTGATTCATGTTACCGAAACGTCTGACTCAACCCCCCCGCCTTTAGAGCCACCTTCGCCGCGACAAAGGCGCTCCCATAGCAGATCATCACCGATGAGGCAACAAGGCCGATCCAGAGGGAGGGAGCCCAGGCCACCGGCAGACGCGAGATAAAATAGATCTGCGGATCGAGGGCAAACCACCCAAAGCGGTCGAGCGACCAGAGACAGAGGGCGGAAAGAAAGGAACCGGCCACGGAACCGGACAATCCCATCACCGCCCCCTGCGCCGAAAAGGCGCGCCGCAACCTGGAACCTTGGGCCCCCACCGCCTTTAGAACGGCCAGATCCCCCCGCCGGTTCAGGATCATCATGAAGATAACCCCCATCACGTTAAAGGAAGCAACCAGAACAATCAAAAGCATCACGACGAGGAAAAGGGTTTTTTCCATCCGCATGGCGGAAAAAAGGTCTTCGTTCAACTGATCCCACGAAATAATGTCGGCGGGAATGGGGAGAATCGCCTCCAGCGCGCGGGCCATATCGCGCGCCTTGTGCGGGTCATCCAGAACCATCTCGACGCCGCTGACTTTTTTGTCGAGCTGAAAAAGTTTCTGCATGGAGGATAAACCCGTGAGAATAAACTGCGAATCGAACTCGTAGAGCCCGCTTTCAAAAAAACCGACCACGGTAAAATCCTGCGCGTAATCCTTGAGGGTCTGTTTTCCTTCGGCATCCCCTTTGGGGACCATCAGACGGATCACCCGACTTTCGGCAGGCCTGGCCGGGGCCACTGTCTTTCCTTCGGGAAAAAACCGTGTGAACAAATCCTTCCCCACAAGGACGGGCGGCGCTTTCAGGTCGGTGCGACCAAGCGCCTCGGTCAATGCTCGTTGCTCGTCGCTCGTCGCTCGTGACTCGCGACCAGTGACCAGTGACCAGTGACCAGTGACCAGTGACTCGTGACTCGTAACTCGTTCACCCGAAGTCGCTTCCGGCAGAAGCTGGTAATTGATCGGATAGACCGTATCAAGCGCAGACGGATCAACCCCTTTGAGCACCACTCCGGCCACCTCGTCGGAGAGAAGGGCCAGCCCCTCGCGATAGACAAACGGGCTTAAGCCCTGAATCCCTTTCCCTTGAAGTTCCTCCATTTTTGGATCGGGAAAAAAACCGACATGCTTTAACCATCTCCAGAGAGGGGCATGTTTTTTCCAGTAGAGCGCCTCCTCGTCGGTGACCCTCATTTCATCGAACACCGGCGTCAGCACGGAGGGGTCTTCGATGTCGCCGTCCGTCACCAAAATCAGATGGGCGTTAAAACCGAGAATCGCCTTTTCGTAGGCCTCCTGAAATCCGGTGATGACCGAAAGGGAGGTCAGCGTCGCCCCGACGCCGAAAACGATGCCGCAGAGGGCAATGAGACTCATGGGGGAGAGGAATTGTTTTTTTCTCCCCAGAAGCATTCTGAAACCGAGGCGGTATTCCCAACGCATTGTTGTTATGTGCGGGTGCCTGTGTGCCCGCGTACCCGTGTGCCCGCGTAAGAACATGAACACACAGGCACGCAGGCACTCGGGCACTTGGGCACGGTTTTTACGTCACCCTCAAAATCTCCATCGGATTCAACTTTTACGCCTGCCACGCCGGTC
>JACPFC010000061.1 GCA_016183175.1 Deltaproteobacteria bacterium | reverse complement strand
GGCGTTCTGGACTTTTTTAAGAAGTTCGTCGTCGTCCGGCAGGTGAAGAAAGGGGATCTGCCCCATCTCCCTCATGGCGTGGATCCCCTTGTGAATTTCCTGCGTCTGCGTTTCGAGATCGAAGAGCCGCTGGATATCGATCCCCATATCCTGCCCAAGGGAGGAGGCCATGACGCGATTGAAGTCGATTTTGATGTCGGGATTCATTGAACCTTCAGGCGGCCATCTTTGCCTTCATTGCCGTTTTGACAATCTCTGAGACAAATGAGGAAGCATCGAGAATTTCAATTAAAATCGGTTTTCCTTTCCTGTCGAAATGCACAATTGCCGGCCCCATTTGTGTGGCATGGTCGATCTTGCCGGATTTTGATGTCTCAATAGTCAACACATCAGCCTCGATATCAAAGTCGATTTTCATAGCGGTTCTTCCTCCCCGGATAAAAAGTTATAATGAATATCTCATGATTCCTTGTTTTCGTCACCACCCTAATTACGTGCGTCTTCGATATGGATTTTTGGTAGATAATCTTGTCAGGTTCCTGATTTGAGGTGGCATCGGGGTTTTTGACTGCCCCGATTACCTCTTTTTTGGTCACGGCAAAACCGTGTCTTTTTAGCATGGCGAATTTGGCCAGGGAATGTCGGCTGAAACAGACCTTCACGCGAGGTGCATAGCATACTTCTGTTCCGTTCCTCAAAGAAAAAACCCTTCTCGACCGATCAAGACATTTTGATTCTTGGCGAAAGTCGTGATATCTTAGAAAAGATGCGTGCTATCAGTCCATCCTGCGCCGCTGGCTGGAAAAAGGGGCGGCGTGAACAGCCGATACGCCTCGTGGTTGATGAGTATTCATTATTCAGTACATTTACCTGAATCGAGGGTTGTTTAGTATTCCTCTTTGATTCATTCATCACGCCCCTACGGATTTCTTTTTAGTCACAATTCGCATCGATACCAGACCCAGAAGGCCCAAGATCAACTCAAGATAATTCGCCGAACCGTTCGTGGCGCTTACATCGCACCCGCAACCGCTGGAGCCGGTATCGTCTGATACATCTCCGCTAACGCAACCATCGTCCAGCGCGTCGGCATCGCCATCACAGTCGTTGTCGGCGCTGTCATCGCAGGTCCCTTCGGTATCCGAAGATTCGTCGGCATCGACATTCACGGCGGCATCGCCGTCGTCGCAGTCGAGCTCGCCGCCGACGCTCCCATCCTCGGAATACCCGTCGCCATCGTCATCGACATCCGCGTCGCCAACGCATCCCTCGTCGGTTTCGCCGTCGCAGTCGTTGTCCTCTTCATCATCGCAGGCCTCGACGCCAACCGGGCTGGCCTCGGCAGAGGCATCATTGCAATCGCCGGGGAGGACCGTATCATCGGTACAGGCCTCGGTGTCTTCGCAGTAGCCGTCGCCGTCGTCGTCGTCGGTGGACTCGCCAGCAAAGACCTCGTCGGTTTCGCCGTCGCAGTCGTTGTCGATATCGTCATCGCCGGCGTCGTATTCGCTGGCGCCGGGATTAATGGTTGCATCCTCGTCATCGCAGTCCTCCGCGCCGCCGACAGTGCCGTCTTCGGAGTAGCCATCGCCGTCGTCGTCGGTGGCGCTGTAGTCGGGGCAGGTGGCGTCGGTGTCCGTGCCGCCGTCGCAGTTGTTGTCGATCTCATCACTGCAGGTCCCGTCATCCTCAATTTCGGTCACGCCGGGGTTGATGTCGGGATCGTCATCGTCGCAGTCGCCAGCGCCAAGGCTCTCATCGGGGCACTCATAGATCGCCTCGCAGTAGCCGTCGCCGTCGTCGTCCGCGGCTTCGTCACAGGAGCTTAGCATATCATATGAACCATCGCAGTTTTCGTCCACTTCATCTTCGTCGCAGTCTTCGGCCGCGGGGTTGATGGGATATCCATCGGCCACGCCATCCCCATCTGTATCCTCGGCAGTGTCGTCGCAGTCCTCCGCGCCGCCGACAGTGCCGTCTTCGGAGTAGCCGTCGCCGTCGTCGTCGGTATCCTCTTCCCCACCTTCTCCGCACTCTTCGTCCTCATCGTCGCAGTCCTGGTCAATCCCGTCGCCGCAGATTTCCTCGGCATCGGGATGGATGCTCTCATCCGAATCGTCGCAGTCGCAACTGTCCACCATGACCGCGCTCAACGTGTATTTCCGGTCTGCAACAATGGAGGCAATGGGTGAAAGGACATATGACTTGAAGCCGACCGGCGATGAACTCGAACGTTTGGCCCTGCGGGCGCTTGAAACCGTGTCGCCGCATTCATCTCCTTCGTCGTCGCCATCCACATAATATCCGTCGCCATCCTCGTCGCTGTCGTAATCGGTTGTCGGTGTCGTTCCGCCGCTGACCTCGACTGTGTTATCACCGCCATCCACAAGACAGGGGAGGTCATCCTCGCCGTCGCCGTCGTTGTCGCCGAAGAGGTCATAGTCGGTGATCGCCGATCCATCCTCCGCCGTCGGGGCGTTCATCTTGATGGTGAGATTTCGGAGTGTTACCGAATCATCAGGCTGGCTGGATCCGCAGGCGAAAACCGCCTCCCCCTCCGCCAATGCCGTCCCGTCGATGGTCACGTTGCCGTAATCGGTCCAGGAAGAGATGGGGGTGGTGCCTTCGCCCCAGTTTCCCACCACGACGGTCATCTTATCTTTGTTGTTAAACTTCAGGGTATCTACAAGAACAATGGGATCCTCAACCGTATTTGTATAGTTCAGGACTCCGTCGGGGATTAAGTCCCATTCCTCCGTGAAAAAGTTGATGGCCTGGTCAAAGGATGAGTCATCGGCTGTTCCGGAGGGGATATCGCAGAAACCTTCCGCGCTGTCGGCGTTGTTGTAGGTCTGGATTTTCCGGCGGAGGCTTCCAAGGTTGTAAGGCTCGCTGGCCCCGTCCTTTTCGTTGGCGACCAGACAGACGGCCTGTGCCGGGCGCATTCCCGCGGTAAGCCCAAAAAGGGCCACACTACAGGCAAAAAAGCCGAAGATGATTTTTTTAAACATGGTTCTCTCCTCTCGCTTGATGATTTTTTAGAAGCCGAATCCGAACTGATCCCGCAATCCCCAGAGGCAGAAGGGCCAAAAGGAGCTGAACGAGATTTGCAAGGCCCATGCCGGTTGAGGCGGAGGTCAGGTCGCAACCGCAACCGCTCCCCCCCTCCAGCGCGCCACAGAGGTCGATGTTGCCAAGGCAACTGACATCCGGGTCGACATCGCAGGTAAAACCGTCGCAGTCGAGGTCCACCCCCGTGGTGCAGGCGTCCCCTTCGGCCTCGTTTGCATCCGGGTAGGCGGAAGGGTTGGCGTCGTCGCAGTCGCCCGGCAGGCTTCCGTCGTCGCACGATTCAAAATCCTCGCAGTAGCCGTCGCCGTCGTCGTCCACATCCGCATCGCCGGAACATCCCTCGTCGGTCTCGCCGTCGCAGTCGTTGTCCTCTTCATCATCGCAGGCCTCGGAGGAGGCAGGGTTGCTGTCGTCATCGTTATCGTCACAGTCGCATTCGGCGGTGTCGTTGCAGTCCCCGTCGCCGTCGTCATCATCGTAATAGCCGTCTTCGTCGTCGTCGGTATCGCCGGTCTCCTCGGCGCAGGCGACATCGTCGGCGCAGTCGGAATCGTCGCAGTCGATTTCGCCGTCGCCGTCGTTATCCTCGCCGTCGGTGCAGTCTTCGACACAGGCCTCGTCGTCGCCGGAACAATCCTGATCGATGTCGTCGCCGCAGATTTCGGTTCCGGAGGGGCTCACCGTCGCTTCGGTGTCGTCGCAATCGGTGTTGTCGGCTACATAACCAGTCGGCTGGTCACAGACATCCTCTGATACGGCGGTGTCGCCATAGCCGTCACTATCCGAATCGGCATACCAAGTGGGGATTTCGTCAATCGTGCCGTCGCAATCGTTGTCGATGCCGTCACTGCAATCTTCGGGTGCGCCGGGGCTGACCGAGGCATCGCTGTCGTCGCAGTCAAACAAGCTCATGTCGGTTGAATCGTTCCAGTCCCCGTCTCCGTCGTCATCATCGTAATAGCCGTCGCCGTCGTCGTCGATATCGCCGGATGTCGTTGCCGCTTCCACCGTCAAGGTGACTGTTTCCGTATCGCAGGTTTGATAGAAGGAGGAGACCGGAGTGAGCCCATCGGTGACAATGCTTGTGGGGCCTGTGGGGGCCACCATGGCAAACGGAAGACTCCTGTCCGATTCCACCTTGGCATAAATGGTAAAGGGATAATCGCCCGCCGCCGTGGAGGCGCTGGTGGTCACGGCGATGGTGGTCGACCCTCCCGAGGCAACCGTGACGCTGGAGGTCGGATCTTTGGTCATGGTGGAATCGGTGCCGGAAAGAGAAATTCTCCCCTCCCCTTCATAGCCACCGGAGGTAGCATAGGTGATTGTATAAGAAACCGATTCCCCCTGCGTGACCGTTCCATCGGCGGGATCTTCGGTCACCGTAATGGAACAATCGCCGTCATCCCCATCGCAGTCTTCGTCCGTGCCGTTTAGGGGAATTTCCTCGGCACCGGGATAGGCATCCGGATCGGTATCGTCGCAGTCATCGCCGCCGGAAGTGATCGAATCGTGGCCGTCGTCATCGGCATCGTTGTCGGTTGTTTCCTCCTCGCAGGCGGTATCGTCCGCGCAATTGGAGTCGTTGCAGTCGACATCGCCGTCGTTGTCGTCATCCTGTCCGTTTTCGCAGTCATCTTCAGGGCACCAGGAAGCCGAACCGGGGGTGGCGGTGGGGAGGGTATCACTCGGCCCGTAATTGCCGCAGACATAGACATCCCCTTCGTCCACCAGGCACTCTTCCTCAAAAACCTGGTCGTAGTTTAAGCCGTCGGTATAGATGACCATGTTTCTCAAGCCGTATTTAATGCTGTCGGAACCGGCATTGCAGTTGAAAACATTGGTATCGACTTTGCCGTTGGCTTTTTCGTCGGCGTAATCGCGGGCGTCGATGACGATCAATTCGTAGGCATCGAGGCTGTCGTCATTGCCGATCATCACGCTGGCATCGGGGCTTTTGAGTTTCAGCCGCGAGGTCAAGGCAATGGTGTGGCCGGCAACGCCGCCGTCGGCGTCGCAGGATGATGGAAAGGTGTCGCAGAACTCCTCCGTGACAAACTTGACCGCGAGATCGTAGTCGGCGCTGATGGAAGACGGGGCCTCGCATCCCACCGTTCCGAGGCCGTAGGTGTTGATGGAATCGTTGAGTCCCACCAGGCCGTCAAGGTCGGCGGCGCTGGTGCTCTCCGTATCCACCCAGCAGGTGGCGAATGCCGCGCGCCCGGCCAGAAAGGAACAGATCAAAACGAGCAACATGACGGTCATTTTTTTCATAAAGCGGTCCCCCATAAATTTTTACACCTTTACCCGTCCACTTGAAGTTATCGGCAAGTTGTAAAAAAAGTTGCTAAAAGATTTTTAAAAATGAATGATTTTTGGAGGGGCTGAAAATTTGATAATAAAATTCGGCTAGTTAGTTAATCGGC
>JACPFC010000060.1 GCA_016183175.1 Deltaproteobacteria bacterium | reverse complement strand
TGGGAATGCTTAAGCCCCTCTGTTTTCCTTTGATGATCCGCCCATCCATGAAATAAGGGCGCCCCAAAAGGCGGGCGGCCTGTTTGACCTTTCCGGCCTGGATGTACTTGCGAACAAGAGTGGAACTCACCAGCGTATCCTTTGCAAGAAACGGCTGGATGATTTTCACATCAATCTGTTTTTGAAAGCAGAAAAATTCCAGTGTTTCGATGTTTCCCCGGCGCTTGGCCCCGAAGGTGAAGTCGTATCCGACAGTGACAAATCGGGCCTTGAGGGCCGACACGATATATTTCCGGAAGAAGGCCTCCGGTGAGAGGCGGGAAAAAGCGCGGGTGAATTTTTCCACCACCACGGCATCCACCCCGCATTCTTCGAGCAGTTCAAACTTCTGGTTTAAGGTATTCAAAAGGGGAGGGGCCACTTCGGGGGCCAGAACGCGAACCGGGTGGGGCTCAAAGGTCAAAAGCACAACCGGGATTCCTCTTTTTTCCTTTTACCACTTTTCCATCCATAAAAAAGGGACGGCCCAGCAATCGGGCGGCCTCTTTCATCCTTCCATCCTGTACGTAGCGGCGGACGAGCGATGAGCTGACCAGCGTCTCTTTCAGCATGAAAGGCTCGACAATCTTCACGTCGATCCGGTTTTGAAAGCAGAGCAACTCGAGAGTCTCGATGTTGCCCTGCCGTTTGGCGCCGAAGGTGAAGTCGTAGCCGACAATAACGAACAACGGATGCAGGTGTCCCACGAAAAAATTCCGGAAAAAATCCTCCGCCGTATGATGAGCAAAGGATGAGCTGAATTTTTCAAAGATGACCGCGTCGATTCCGCAATCTTCCAGCAGTCCGATTTTCTGCCGCCGGGTGTTGATCAGCGGGGGGGCGACGGCGGGAGCCAGGACGCGGACCGGATGGGGGTCGAAGGTGTAAACGACCGACGGCAGGCCCCTTTTTTTGGCCTCCTTAAGAAGCATTTTCAGGATGAGGCGGTGCCCCAGATGGACGCCGTCGTAATTGCCGATGGCCACGGCGGACCCTTTTTTGCAAAAAGCTTTTGCCGCCCGGGATGAGTTGAACACCTTCATAACGGCGGGACTTTAATGGAAGGGAAGGCCTTTGACAAGAATTGCTTGCTTTGCTTGGATGTCGGGATCCATGAGGACTTACGAGCATTACAATATTGTCACCGATTGTCTTGATAAACATGCGTCAGACACATCAAAAATGGCGCTTCTGTTCGTGGATGAGGCGCTGTCGGTTCATTTTTTCACCTTTTGCGAACTGGCCGAATCATCCCGCCGCTTTTCCGCCGGCCTTGTCCATCATGGTTTCAAGGCGGGTGACCGGCTTGTTTTACGCTTCCCCAACGGGCCCAAATTTCCTGTCGCCTTCCTCGGCGCCGCCCGCATCGGCGTCATTCTCATTCCCAGCTCTCCCCTTTTGACGGAAGGAGAGCTCGATTTTCTTGTTCAAGACAGCGAGGCAAAAGGAGTGGTGACGCCGGAGAATTTTTCGGAATTCGCGGGGGATGAATCATCCAAATTTGAAATGATGCCGGTATCAAAGTCGGGTCCCGCTTTTTGGCTCTACACCAGCGGCACGGAGGGGCAACCGAAAGCGGTGATCCATGCCCATCGGTCGATCCCCGCACATGATGAGCGGGTCCGGTTGTGGCAGGATCTTAAATCCGATGATGTGGTGTTCAACACAAGCTCGTTGAATTGGAGTTATGCTTTAACCTGCGGACTTTTGGATGTCTGGCGGCACGGGGCCGCTGTCGCGGTTTATTCCGGAGAGATAACGCCGGAGAAAATCGGCCGGGTGATTCAAGAATGTGGCGTGACGGTGTTTATGTCGGTGCCGGGGATTTATCGGAAATTGGCAGGATATTTCAGGGAAGGGGCAATGCCCCTACAGGGTGTCCGTGTCTGCCTCTCGGCCGGCGAAAAATTGCCGGGGGAGGTGCGGCATGATTTTAAAAAGGCCGTCGGTCTTGAAATTTACGAAGGGCTCGGAATGACGGAACATAGCGTCTATCTGGTCCAGCGTTATGGCGAACCGATTGTGGAAGGGTCATGCGGCAGGCCGTTGCCGGGGAGCCGTATCGCGATTTTGCGGGAAGATTTAAGCGAGTGTGAGCCGGATGAAATTGGGATTTTGGCGTCGCATCGGTCGTGTGAGGGGTTGATGATCGGGTATCATCAGACTAAATCCCCCCCGGCCCCCCTTTGCAAAGGGGGGAAAGGGGGGATTTTAGAAGGTCCGGGCTTTTACGGCGAATGGTTCCTCTCCGGCGACCTCGCCTATCGCGACGTGGGCGGAAATTTTTTCTTTGTCGGCCGTCGCGACGACGTCATCACCGCCGGCGGTTATCGGATTTCCCCCATGGAGGTTGAGGCGGTTTTAAACCGGCACCCGGCAGTCCTCGAATCGGCCGTGATCGAGAGGGAAATAGAACCAGGGAAGACGATTGTTGTTGCCCATGTTGTCGGGAGGGAAGCGCCTGCCTGCCGGTCAGGCAGGGTCTCCGCGCCCGAACTGATCGCCCATGCCGCCCAACATCTCGCCAAATACAAACTCCCCCGCGAAGTTGTTTTTGTCGACTCCCTGCCAAAGACAAGGAATGGAAAGATCAGGAGAAAAGAGCTTTTATCCAAAATTAACCCTTAAAATCGGCGGGAAAAAGTGGTAGAATTAGTTTTAAAGCGAGCCATCGGGCTTGGCCCGTGGCGAGCGCGGGGTTTGGGGCCATTTGAGGCCCGAAATACATTGACGCGAGTAGCAACAACCGGGCCGAAAGGGCCCCAAAAATAAATGCCACGGAAGAAGAAAAGAGTTGTGATGAGCCGGCTGGTCGGGCTTAAAGAGGCCGACGACAGCTTTGACCTCGAGTTCTGGAAGAGGGTGGGCGCCGAAGGGAGATTTGCCGCGGCGTGGGCGATGGTTTGCGATCTCAAAAACTGGAATCCCCGATATGCTTCTCAACAAAGACTTCGAAGAACTGTTTCATCACTTAAATACCGCGCACAAAGAAAGGCCGGCCGGCCGAAAGACAAACGGGATCTGGAAAAACTTTTGAAGGTTGTCAAAAGGAAGAAAAAGTGAGCCCTGCCAAAGACCAATAACGGAAAAATCGTGAGAAAAGCATTGTAGAAGGGTGGGGCTTGACCGGTTTTTT
>JACPFC010000059.1 GCA_016183175.1 Deltaproteobacteria bacterium | reverse complement strand
GGCGGATCCGGGGCCTATATGCCGCGCCACGGTGGTGATGAGATCCATGACGGTAACCGGCTTGGCCAAAAATTCGCGCCCGCCGATCATCCCCCCCTGTTCGCCCACTTCATTTTTGGAAGCAGTTCCGGTTAAAAAGACGACGGGCACCCCCTTTAAGGCCGGGATTGCCCGGATTTGGGCGACGACATCCCCGCCGTCGAGCCCCGGCATCGCCACGTCCATGAAAATGAAATTCGGCCTGAACGTCCTGGCGGTCTCCAAGGCCTGCCCTGCCACCGTTTCGGCGCAGACTTCGTAAACCCCCGTCTTTTCCAGCGCGGTCTTCACGAATCGGACAAAGGGCTCTTCGTCATCCACCACGAGAATCCGTTTCCTTTCCATTCCATCGATTATACCCCAAAAGCGGCGCCGGATAAACGGCAGTTTTTTATCCAATCCATGAATAAAATATATTTATCTGAAATTTATAGTTTTTTAGGTTACCGCCGGACCAGAAATATGTCGTCGGGAATTTGGACGGGAGAAGAGACGAGAACCAGCGCCTCTTCCTTGTCGGCGGCGATCTGGGCGAACTGCTCGCGATCCCATGCCTCCGTTTCGGCCAGGCGTTGGGCGCGGTATTCTTCGGCGTCGTCGTAGACGACCACCTCCCCTTCGGGATTGACATACAGGTTCTTAAAGTCAAGGTTTATTGACCCATCCGCCCCAAAATGCATGAGGGCAAAGCCGGTCTCGTCCCCTTCGAGGCTTCGGCCGACGCCGTCGATCGTCACAAACGCCGTTTTGTTGTCTATCCGGTAGGGATCTTCTTTCTCCTGCCGGGTCACGACGATTTTGTTTTCAAGACCGGATTTTTCCCACAGGGTGTTTAATTCATCCAGAAGCGTATCCGGATTTTTTTCCGCCAGAATCTTTTCCAGGGCTGTTTCGTAGGCCCCCTGCTCGGCTTCCGAGGAGAACTCGAATCTGAAATCGCCAACGCTTCGCGTATGCACATGGCCCGAAACCATGGCGGACATCACCGGCTCCCCCGAAGGGAAGCGATAGTGTTTGGAGATCATCCGGAGGGCCCGCGCCGATTTGTCTTCGAGACGGTGGGTTTCTTCGGCCTCCTTCCCGCGGCCGACGGCAAGGTTGAACGCCGGAAAATGGGTGAAAACGACAACGTGCTTCCCCTGGCTTCTCGCATGTTCAAGCTCCGCAACGAGAGAGACAAGGGAATGACCGCCCGGCCCCTGGCCGTTCAAGTCGGTCTGCCGGGCGGCGCTGGCGATGGCCCCGACATAATCATGCCGCCCTGTCCGGTATTCTTTTGCGGCCCCCTCCGCCAAAAAACGGCCGAAGGTTTTGAGGATATACCCCGGATCCCACTCTTCGGGGCCGCTGGGAAGAAAAACAGCGCGGGCGCCGTTTCCGAGATTCAGGCCGTAGGCTTCATAAGGCCCCGACTCGCGGAGATAGTCGTTGATAAATTGATGGCCCCCGACGGCCATTTGGACATCCATGATATTATCCGGTCCTCCGGACAGGAATTTGGAGACAACAGCGGCCGGAAATTCGTAGATCCCGTCCGCCGTAAACGGGGAGAGAGAATTGAGGGCGTCAACCCATTCGATGGGGCGGCCATGGAGGAGGAAATATTTTTGCGACACGGCCGAAAAAAATTCGTTCAACTCGGGTTTCAGCTGAAAATTGAAGAGGTGATACCCCGGCGGAAAACGCGGACCGTGCCAGTCGTGGTTTCCATAGACGGCGTAGATCGGCGCTTCGTTATTTTCGATCATCCAGGCAAACAGCCGGACATTGGAGAGATAATACCCCTCACTTTCCAGCGTCACCGCCCGGTTGGCGTAGTCGGTGAGATCGCCCAGAAGAAAAATCCGCGATATCTCTTCCCGGTAGCGCTGGTTTTGCGACTCCTCCAGATACTCCATCACCTTTTCGTTGGCCGAGGCATAAAAACGCTCCACCGCCTCCGCCGCCCGCGGGTCAACCGGCTCCCCCTTTTTGGCCGACTCGGTCATTCCGTCGATGATATCTTTTACATTCTTCCAGTCATCGAGGCTGACATGCAGATCGCCGGCAACGGAAACGGTTGTCTCTTCCTCTCCTTCGGCGGAAAGGACAAAGGTCCCTTTTTCCTCGCGGACTGTTTCGTCCCCTTCAAGAAAGACAAGGTCGCATCGCCGTGTGGAATGCCCTCCAAGCAATATTTCGGCGGACGGCACAGCAAAAGTAACCGTGTAATACTCCATCGGCCGGCCGAAGAGGCGCCGGTTCGCCCGCTCCGGATCGATGTGATAGACAAAGGGGGCCGACCATGGATCGTCATCGGGGCTGGATGAATCGGGGATGGCGGAAAGCGGCAACAATTCCACCGGCCCCGCGGGCTCTCCATCATTACTGCCGATCGGGCGGACCGCCACCCGCTGGTCAAAGAGAAAAAAATCGAGGATGCCCCCTTCCGGATCATCGGCATTGTCTGCGATAAAATCCGGCGGGACGGCAACGGAAAAGGAGGCCCTGACCTCCGGCGGATTGTCCGGATCGCAGACATCGGAGGCGGGAACCCCTGCCGTGACCGGCGTTGTCGCGCCGGAGAGGAGATAGGGATATTGCGTTAACATTTCAAACCGGGCCTGCCGGTTTTGTTCCAGCCGCGCGCCGACCTCGTTTAATTTTTCTTCAATCCGCGGAATCATCTCCCGCCCCGCCTTATTCCGCCCGGCCAGACGATAAGCAGTAAACAAAAAATCCTCGGCAACAGCGTCGTTTCCCTCCTGGGCGACCGTAAGCGCCAGATCGAAGAGGTGCCGATAATCGCCTGTCAGCGAGAGGATGCGTTTGGCCGTCTCCCACTCTTCGGGCGTCGCCGGGGTCTGAATGAGAGGAAGAACAGCCTGTGAGAAAACCGGCTCCTGCATCTCCTGCAACGCCGAAAATCGTTGGAACTGCCGCGCAAAGCGCTCCGCCGAGTTGAAGTCGAAATGGGCATTATTCGCCCCGCTGATTTCGATGGTATCGGAAGGGACGCCGCGATCGGGCGAATAGACAATCGTCCCATCCTGATTGGAATCGAATTTTAAAAGAGGGGAATTTTCAGAAAAAAAGGGGTCCTGCGGGATGTCTACGGTAACCGGTGCATCCAGATGGCGAGAATGGATCTCGAGTTTCTTAAGTTGGGTCATCCAAAAACCTTAAACCCCCCTTAAACTTCGGGTCCGCTCGTCATGCGACATGAGGTGCCAAAAAATCAGCGCAATGTGAGAAAGAACAAATCTTGTTTGTCTCTTAAGATTATTATCGGCAAGTCTAGCAGAAAGTTGCGTGCTTTTTTAGTAAAAAGTGAAGGATAACCGCATTTTATGACGCACCGTGCTGGCGAGGTGCGGCAATTAAATCGGGGGCTTTGTTGACACAGAAGCAGAGCAACTTATATGATGGGGTGCTCTTTGAAAATCTGGGGGCGATTTGGTTTCGACGGGAAAGTAATATCTTACAAGGGGCAGGCCGAGTTGAAGGCCCTCGTTCCCGCCACTAAACACGGCGGGTCCGCCACGCAGTTTGGCGGAAAACGACTTCAAAAACAAAAACGCCAACACTAACAGTGTAGCCTCGGTGCAACCCACCGAGCTGGCTCTCGCGGCTTAATTGACTGCGACGTCTTCCGGCTTCACCTCCCCGGTTGGCCGGCGGGCGCAAATGAACGGGGATCGTCCGCCGTTTTTGCTTTGTCGGGTGGCGGATTAAACAAAGGCGAGCTCGCCCGGAAAGACCTGCTGTTGGGTCCAGTTTCGGGTTAAAAACAATCCAGCAGACAAGCCTGTAGTCCCTTCGAGTGAACTTTTTCGGACCCGGGTTCGATTCCCGGCGCCTCCACCACTATGAAAGCCTCCCCCATAAAAAATACGCTTCTAGCCCGCCAACTTATTTTGGACGAGCTTTTTGACCTTTCCCTCTACAAGGTTTTTCACAAAACGGCATCGGACCCTTTTCGGAAAATCCTGGAAGAGCTCATCCCCGTGGAAACAAGACACTACCGCTTCTGGGAGGATTTTTTTCAGATAAAAATCGAAAGGCTGAACCTGGGGCGGCGGCTCAAACTCGGACTAATCGCTCTTGTATCCCGCCTTTTCGGGGAAAAGTCGATGTATCTGATTCTTGAGGCGATTGAAATTTACGGCATCCGCAAATATCTGGCGATCTGGAAGATCTATCAAGATACGCCTCTTGCAGGCGCCGTGAAAAAAGTCCTCGAAGACGAATTCGGCCATGAGGACACCATCGTTTCGGGCACTTCCGAAAGAAAAATCAATCCGGAAAAAATCAGGAACATATTTTTGGGGTTTAACGACGGGCTGGTGGAGCTTTTGGGGGCGGTGAGCGGTTTTTTTGCGGCCTTTCAGAATGTCTCGTATGTCCTCATTGCCGGTTTCACGACGGCGGCGGCGGGGGCCATTTCCATGGCCATCGGCGCTTATCTGGCCACCGGTTCCGAAAAGGAAATCGAACAGACGGAAAGGGAAAAGGACGAATTCTTGTCGGGCCGTAAATCGGGCATGAGCGCGGGCGAGAGCCCGTTCCGTTCCGCCACCGTTGTGGGAATCTCCTATCTGGTGGGTTGTTCGGTTCCCATACTCCCCGTTTTTTTCGGTTCAAAAAGTGTCTTGATTTCCTGGACGGCCGGCGGGGCCATGCTTATCCTCGTCTCCCTGGTTCTCGCGTTTATTTCCGGAATGAACATGAAAAAACGGGTATCCACCAACCTCATCCTCATCACCACAGCCGTTGCCGTCAGTTACGCCATCGGCTCCCTTGTCAACCGGTTGTTCGGCGTTCCCTCTTTTTAAGTCCCCGTTCACCGAGCCTGACATGAACATGTCCCCGGTTGACTGAATGCAGTTAAGTCCACTACACTTGCCACACGACAATGTCCAATAATCGCCAATGAAAATTATGAATAAAAAAGACATAGCAACAACTTTTTTCAAACTGGCGTCTTCTGGCAAGGTACGCGAGGCATACGAAAAATATGTGCATCCAAATTTTACCCACCACAACGCCTACTACAAAGGAGATCGGGAGACGCTTCTAGTCGGCATGGAAGAAAACGCTAAACAATTTCCCGATAAAAAATACGAGACCCTACGCGTGCTTGAAGACGGCGACCTTGTGGCGGTGCATGGGAAGGTAACGCTTGCACCAGATAAAATATTCTCCGTCATCCATATTTTTCGTTTTGAAGGAGATAAAATTGTAGAGGAATGGGAAGCGTCTCAAGAATTGCTCAAGGGTTCTGCGAACAAAAACGGAATATTTTGAATATAATTTGCCGCCAAAGAAAAACTTGAAATCGTCCTTTCCGCTCCGGTTCAAGGCGAGGCGGACGGAAGGGGGGTGTGGGGGGAATTCCGCCCGCCGAGCCCAGTCAGTTC
>JACPFC010000058.1 GCA_016183175.1 Deltaproteobacteria bacterium | reverse complement strand
CCGGTTGCGCTTGGGCCGTTTTCGTCAAATGACAAATGAACAAAAAGATAATTTCCCTTCGGCAGAGGCCCACCGGCGGGGATCATGGAAACCCCTTCAATAATCCCTTTTCCCCGCGTAACGGCGGTCATGGCGCCCTCAAGTCGCTCCAATTCAGGCCTGGTTTTTTTCATTTGTCGCCAAGTGGAGTCAAAATCGGTCCGGGCCCATCGCCGGAGAAACTCCGCGTGAGTCATGGGGGCCCAGTCTCCCAGGCTTCTCTCACGGCCGGCCATAAAACCTTCTTCCAAAATAGCGGCGGCGGCGCGCCGGAGCAGGGACGGCTCAAAACGGACCGATGAATTGCCGAACAGGGCGGCAAGAGGCAGATACGCATGCGGCCCATGCACATCCGTTACGGCAACGCCCCGTTCGTCAAAAGATAAATCGACCATCGTGTAATTGGCGCACCGGGAAAGGGACTCATGCGGAAGATGGAACGAAACGGCGGAAGCCGAGCCGCTCAACAGATTTGCCGACAAGGCAAGGCGGACCTGTTTCAATCCGGGATGAGATTTTCTTGTCTCCCGCCAAAAACCGTTGAAATCAATTTGTCCCAGCCTTCTCTTGAATTCTTCCCGACCAACCGTCCTCCATCCACTCGTCCACCTTTCGATCCCCTTCATGAGGGCCTCTTCGAGAACGGCGGCAACGGCGGTTCCCGCCGCTTTTTCCAGTGCGGAATTTTCGGCAGTTGCGGGCGCTTTGATGCCGGGGGCGACCGATCCGGATTTTTGAACCCGCGCGGAATTTACAGGACCGCGCCCGGTTTTTTTCAGCGCCCTGGCCGCCTCCTGCGCGATTTTTGGGGGGGATTTTTTTGCGAGCCGTCCCAGCGCCTTTTTCGATTCTCCCGCTATCCATCCGTTTGGATGATCGAGCCCTTTTGTTTCCAAGGCTCTGACAACCGCCGGAGTGATCCTGCCAGGATCTTTTCCCGCCAGGGTAAAAAGGGCTTCCAGGATCCAATAACTGACCGTGAAATCCGCGTCTTTGAGGCTTGAAACAAGATACCCGATCTCTTCATCGGTAAGCCCGTTGCGCCGCGCCTTGTCCGTCAATGCTATAATTTGTGAAATCTCCGGCAATACATCACCGTCCCCCTCCGTTTTAAAGTCGCCATCATCGACAGGGTCCTCCGAAATACCGAAGTCTTCATGGTCTTCAGGCGTGTAAGGGTCCCCCCCTCCTTTCAGACCGGATTTTCCGTTGCCGGCCAAAAAATCGTCCCGAAGTCGTTCAAACTGTTCCGGGGTCAGGTGGAGAAACTCGTCCAAGGCAAAAACCGGGACTCCCTTCCCTTCCACAAATTCGACGGCCCCGGGCCAAATGCGTTCCCTTTCACTCACCACGACTGAAAGACCGTAATCGTTTTTTCGGCAGAGGGGACCGAGCCAGTTAAGCTGGGCGCCGACACGCGAGGCATCCATCGTCCCCAGACTTCTTTTTAACTCCACCAGAAGCTCGTGGTCCCCTATTTTGAGATGGAGATCAACCTCATGCCCGTCGTATTTAACCGAAATTTTTTCAATGCTGATAAACGGATGATCCTCAAGTTTTTTGAGGGCCTGCAATTCAAAAAAATGGCCGTTCCCGCCGGAATTGCTCCCGGCAGTTTTGACGTAGTTTTCGAGGTAGTGGGCCGGATCGCCAAATTTTGAATAATGCCGCCTCATCACATCGACAACAAATGCCCGTTCTTCAATTTTCAAAGGAAGATCGGCATCCCCCACAAGCCTCAAAAGGGCCTTTCGGCTGTCATCGGTGGAGAGCTTTTTTAGAAGATAACAGGCATGATCGAGGGTGGCGGCATCCAGTTTTGAAACAAACGCCTTAAATCTTTCGCGGGAACCCCGCTGGTATTTTTCCTGTCGGGAGGCCAAGAGGAGAATACAATTTAAACGTTTCGGCCGATCCGGCGCTTTGTCGACGCGCTTGCCGTAAGCATCGTCCGCCGATTTGACGCCGGCGAGATCGTCAGGCTTGCCGGGGGCCTCGTCGGGGGATGATTCATTATCCTCGAATTCATGGTCCTCCGTGATAGAGTCGGGACTCCATCCCCCACCGCCAGCCCCATCAGACCGCGGGAATTGCAGGACATTGTCTCTGTCGTTGGGGGGAAGACTCGGCTCGCCGTCTTCCACCCTAACCGCCGTTCGAGGTTTGCCGCGAATCATCTCGGCAACCGTTCCCACTTTGGCAAAGCCGCCCGCAGAGGAAAGGAGGGCCAGCTCGCGCCACTGTTTGCCGGAAAGGGCAGTGGCGTTTCCATCGAGGGTCTGACGAACATACTGGTCGATCCCCTCCTCCACCGTCTCCACCCCCGCATCCATGCCGAGATACGCAACACCACGGACGCCGCCGACGGTGTATCGGGCAAACAGATTTCCAATGACGTTGTTGTGCCCTCCGTGCGAAACAGGCAGGGCGCCGGTGACTGCCATCGAGAGGCCGGTGGAGAGGGCGTCTTTTCCCCATGACACGAGCGTATCGGGTTGACCGCGGACCTCGCCGGTGCCGACGGCAATCGCATTCTCCGCCGTGGAGATATAAGCCCCATATCCAAAAGCCTTACCCATGCGCTTCAAAACCGAATCGGCTTTATCGACCGTCTCCACCGTGGCAGAGGCGGTTCTGGCGGCGAGGAGCGCCGCCCGGGCCGCCTGAAGATCCTTGCCGGTCATGGCCATCCGCGCGGCGATCCCGGCGGCCGCCGCCACGCCGCTGGTGGCGATGCTGGTCGCCACAAGAATTAATGTGGTTTGCAGAAGGCCAAGCGTCTGCTCGATCCCTTCCATCTCGGAGGCAACGAGCGCCGTATAAAGGGCGCCCCCTTCGCTTAATGAGCGAAAGACTTCTTCAATCGTCTGGCCGATCATTTCTTCCGTCGGAACTCTGGAAAGCGCGTCGATCCATTCGTCAATCAGGGCGTTCGCCCTTTCTATGTCAACAATGTCCCCGCGATTGAAAAGGGAGGCGGTATTCGAAATCGCGCGCGAAATAAACTTGTGCTGTTTGTAGGAATACCAGAGGCTTCGTTTGGTCTCTGGGAGGCCGTCGATAAATTGGGCGGCCACCCTCCCCCCGACCCCCGCCTCCGCCAAATGGCCGGCGGACAGGCCTCGAGGGAGGGGGGAAAATATTTTCTCCCCCATCTCCTGTGAAAATTTGATTTCATCGGAGAATCTTAAAAGATCGTCAAACGGGGCGCGGAGGGGGGCGAGCATGTTTTGGACAAGACTGTCGAGGCCAGCGCCGACGGTGAGATCCGCGGCTTTGTCCCAAAGGGAGGAATCGATCGGACCGCGGAGAAAATCCTGAAGCTTGTCGTTGAAGGTCTCCAAAAACTCTTCCGATCCGATCAAATCCGCCCTCTGAATGAACTCCGTCGCATTTTCCAAAACATAGGCGCGGGCCTCGTTGACCTCCTCGCGCTCATATCCGCCCTGGAGCCTCCCCCAGTTGTTGTCATCGGCCGCCCAGAGCCAGAGGCGGGCCAGCCGCCCCTGCAATCGACTGACCGGATCGGGTTGACCCAATTTGAATTCGGCAAGGCGGGCGAAGTGGGCAATGGTGGTGGAATCGATGGAGGGATCAAAAGAGGGGGCAACTATTTTTTCCGGCTCCTCCACAGACTCTCTCTGCCGCCTTTCCACATCGGCATAGACACGATCGGCTGACCGGGTGATCGCCGAGGCCCCCTTGACGGCCCCTTCAAGCTCACGATCGGTGACGCCGATATTAAAATAGTTCCAGCCGCCAACCTGTTCATCCACCAGATCGGCCTGATATTCGTCCACCACCCCCTTTCCGGCGCGGGCTATGCCCTTGGCCAGATTGATTTTCAGTTCATCGTACGCGTATTCATCAAAAACACCGGCGAGCCGCCGTCTTCCCTCCTCCGACGAGAGATGGTTTTTGGCAAACGCCTCGGCGTCGATTTCGATCAGCTCTTTTTTGAATTCGTAGAGAAGATGTTCCGCGTAGTAACCGGTTATCTTGAGGAGCTTGCCATCTCGACTGATGTGATAGTCCGAATTGATTTCACGGTAAAGAAGTTGGAAAAGGATTTCATGATCCTTTTTGGCCACGAGTTCCGAATAGGGGGAGCCAAAGAGGATTCCGTCATTCACCCCCGCCTGATCGACAAGGAATTGGCGAAACTCCAAAAAATTTTCGGCCGGAACGCGGGTGAGATCGATCGCGCCGTTTTGATTGCGGACAAGGTTGTTTACATGGGGGCCAAGGAGGGCGCACAGCTCGTCGATAACCGGTTCGAGCGGCGGGGTCTCCCGTTGCAATGCCGATTCCGTTTCGCTGTACAGGGAGACAAGGCCCTCATCGGTCAAGGCCTCTTCGGCCGCCGGTTGTTGATGATCGGTTGTAACTTTTGAACCGGGCATTTTCAAGGTAGTGCTTTATCGGCACTTTCGAAAAAAAGTTGCTAAAAATACACCAACTGACAACCCCTAGCCATAAATAAAACTAACGTCAGTTTTTATAAAATTTACTTGAAAATGACGTTAGTTTTTGTATAATCCAGCCATGTGGATAGAGCGAGATGGAAAGAAAAACACGTTATTACAACTAGTTAACACTCTAAAATCCCAGGTCCTCATCATTCGAGGGGCCCGGCAGGTGGGAAAGACCTCCTTTATTTTAAAGGCGCTTGAAGAACTTCCCCGGTTTCCGCAGATCCGCCTGAATCTCCTTTTCAAAGGCGCGCAAACAGTCAACGGCCTTTTGTTTTACGGCCGCGACTATTTCGGCCATGACGAAGAGGCGGGTGAACTTCTCAACAATATCGCTCTCGCCTTTGGTCCGTTGGAAAAAATGGAGACGCCCGTCATTATATTCATCGATGAAGCCGACCGTCACCCGGTCAGCCTTGAAGCGGTTCAAAAACTGGCCGGCCTGGGAGGCAAGCTTAAGGTGATTTACACCGGTTCGAACCTCGAAAATATCCAGACCAAAAATGCCGCCACCGGCCGGAAGTGCTGTTTCGACCTCTATCCCATCACCTTTGCCGAATTCCTGAAGGCCTGCGGAAAGGGGCCCGAACTGAAATATCTCAAGGAATATTCGCTCGCCAGCCCTCTTTTTTCCGAACATTACCACCAGTCTCTCACCACCCTTTTTGACCTCTACCTCCGCCTGGGAGGGATGCCGCGGATTCTGGATACATTTATCGACAAACAAAACACCGCCCGTGAATTGCCCGGGCTGATTGCCGATCTTGCGGCCAGCATCGAGGAAAACGTCAAACTGGTGCTTGGGGAAAAATCGCGGCTCTATGAATATGAGGATGTCTTAAGAAAGATGGCGCTTCTCTCGATGGAAACGCTCAAATTCAGCCGTCTGCAGGTTCAGCATGCCGGACAAAAAGAGGCCAAAAAACTGGTGAATAAAACCGTTGGGGCGCGGGTGGCCCATAAAATAAGGCTGTATGACTCGGGAAAGGATCTTTCGAAATACATCCTCTTCGACGCCGGAATCCTCAACTATTTGCTCAACGGTTCGGACCTTTTGCGCCAGAAAATCGTCTCGCTCCATCTGGCCCTGCAATACGAAAACGTGGTGGGAGACGAAATTATCGCGAACCTTCCAACGCGGGACGACCTGTACTATTGGAAATCGGAACGCGGCGCCCAAGTGGAGTTTCTGCTTAAATCGCCCCGCCTGACCGCCATCGACGTCAAATCGGCCGGCGGCAACGTCAAATCGCTCAACAGTTGCGCCAATTATGAAAAAGAAGCAGACCTTTTGGTGAAAATCGCCAAAGAAAGACCGGCCCTTGACAAATCGCACGTCGCCAAAATACCCAATCAGGGCCTCTCCCGCAAAATCCCTCTCGCGACCATCCCTCATTACCTGTCCGGCCGCCTTTTGGAACTGATCTAAGTTTTCAAAAAATCTTCCTTGTAGATTCTCACGGAGGCGAGAAAAAGGGCCATCAGAACCGGCCCGAAGAGGATGCCGATGGGGCCGAAGAGTTGGATGCCGCCAAAGAGGGCAAAAAAGATGAGAAGCGGATGAATTTTGGTCCGCTCCTGAATGATGAGCGGCTTGATGACGTTGTCGATGCCCGAAATAACCACCAGGCCGTAGAGGGTCATGAAAATTCCCCACCCGACTTTCCCCTGCGTAAAAAGCCAGATGGCAACGGGAAGCCAGACAGCGGTGGCCCCGATAATCGGGACCATCGACATAAAAAAGGTGAGCGTCCCAAAGACCAGAAAGGCGGAAATGCCGGCGATCCAAAAACCGACCCCGGCCAAAACCCCCTGAACAAGGGCCGTCGCCAGATAGCCGTAAACCGTCCCGTAGATCATGTTCTTGACCACGTCGGTCAGCCGCTTTTCGTGTTTTGCCCTTAACGGCGAGAGGTCGAGCAGGGTCCGGACGATTCCCGGCCCTTCCATGAAAAGGAAAAAGATGCTGATGTGCATGACAAAAAAGTTGAAGACAAACGAGCCGGTTCGCCCCAGCACCTGCGGGGAAAAATTGTAGAGGTAAACCGCCGCCTCCTTTCCCACGCGGGTCAAAAGATCGCCAAAATCGATTTCAATCCCGAAACGCTCGTGAAGGCTTTTTGTCAGGGGCTGGACATGGGCCTGGTAGAATTCGTGGGAGGTCAGAAACGAAAAAACCCCGGCCGCGTTCAGGTGGGAGACCAGATCGAAAATCTGGTTCACGATCAGGGCGGTGACGAGCCCCGCGGGGAGCACGAGAACCAGAAAAATGAGAAAGGTCGCTGTGAACGAGGCCAGATACCGCTTTCCCCGCACGAGCCGAAGGAGAGAAGCGTAAAGGGGGTTGAGCAAAAGGCAGATGATGGCGCCGAGACAGACGGCGACAAGAACGGGCCGCAGAAGAACAAGAAAGGCAATTGCAAGAGCGACAAGGACAACCAGAAACGCTCTGCGTTCGTTTACCGAAGAAAGGTCCACCGCAATGGTGTACCCGATTTGGCGAAAGCCGTCAAATCGGGGTGAAACTCCAACGTGCCGGTAATTGTCCCCCTCCGATAAGATGATTTGTTCAGGAAACGATTATTCCCGCCAGCATCAATTTGAGGGGCCTTAATTCCCTGTGAAAAGGATCCAGCACGACACCCAACGATTCCAGGGTTACAGCCCCTAATAATGGGGCATCTCCCTCCTCCCCAAAGATGACCGGGGCCGCTCCCAGCTTGCCTTGATAGGAAAAAAATGCATTGCCTCTCTTGCGGCTGATCTTCTCGCCGTTGGCAAGATAATAATGCTCCTCTCCCGTCGGCTCAATTCCCAGTTCATCAAGCACTTGCCGGGGAACCAATGAATAGATGGCCCCCGAATCAACCAGAAACTGGACGGTTTTAGTCTTCTCGGGCCTCGCCGGATTCACAACATCCAACTCCAAATAAGTAAGTCCCATGATTTAAGACTACTTGATGGGGTTGAAATGTCAACCATGATGAGTGTCTGGTCAGGCCGTAAGGAATGCCAAAATTGCCCGACTCTCCCCCCTGCCGCCCCTGTACCGATTTACCCGGTTTGTCAAAGTTTTGGCTTTCAAAATGATAATTTTCTCATTTGGGGCGATGATTGGCCGGGGCTGTATTTTTATTTATCCTTAAATTTCAAATTGTTATAAATTTTCAGGACATGTGATGGTCTGGCATGAATTTTGCTTAAAATAAAGAAGTTGTCGAATAGGATATTTGCTCTATGTCATGGGGAGGCTGTCCAATCGGGAAGGAGAACCGTTTTATTTGGAAATTTATGAAAAAACCACTCGTCTGGTTGTTTATCGGATTTATGTTCCTGTTTACGGCTTCCACTGCCCTATCCGGCCTCGTGAAAGGAACCGGTAAATCAAAGGAAACCTCCAAAAAAATCAACTTTGTTTTTAATTTGAAGGTGTTTATCAGTCCGTCCAACGCCCAGGTGGCCCAAATAATTTCCCGGCTTAAGGAAATAAGTGAAATCGAAGCGGTCGGGCCGCGTTTGCTGAATCTTACTTTTGACGATAGTTCCACAGCCCTGTGGCCCTGTCGAAGCTCCCTTTGCAGGGGGGAGGATGAAGCCTCAGCTTTTACTGCCGCCGCGCTGAAATCTCTGGAAGAATTTGCGGCGGGAGGTAAAACGGTTTTCGATAGTCGGGGAAATTTAAAACCGGCGTTTCTAAGCAACCAGGAAGAAACAATACAAATGGCGATGTCCGAGGAAGAATTAGCGCAACTTGAGGAAATTATGGACAGGGGTTCGCTCACTTACGACACAGAAAGCCTGTTTGGTGTGTTGGCGGACGACTATATCAATTATACTTATAATGAAGTTGTTGAACTCATTGGCGGTCTAACAGATGAGATGATAGCTGACATATTCGCCGGAGCGGCTGTCTATGCGAAGGGGGGTACCTATTCGTGGGGTGGTAGCTGGTTTAAAGCTGATGACGGCACCCTGTACACGAGTGCTCCCGTTGACGGGAAACAGGGATCGGGCGATACATGGGCGCACAAAGACGGCAAGTCCACAAAGGTGAACGATGATGATGATGATGATGATGGGGTCCCGAATGATGAGGATGATGATAATAAGGACGACGAGGACATCGCACCCTGGACAGAAGTAGGTCTGATCGTGTCGAAAGCGGAGATCATTAACGTCTTGGCTGAATATACAGAGGTCACCGATTTTCAGAATTTAGTTGTGCAATACCATTCAGGCGTTCTGACAGAGGGGCAATTCACGACAAAGGCAACCGCCCTTTTAAAGGCAGAAACGACAAAGAGTCTAAAAACCACTTTCAAGGCCTACCTGAAGTGAAGCCGTAGGGTTCAAAATGGGCCGCAGGGTTTACCTGTTGTCACAATCGTACTTCAAATAATTTAAATCCCCAAAGGGGATAAGCCCCTCCTCGTAATCCTCATTGACTTTAAGGATCATCGCCAACGCCGCATCCTCCCCGTTCGCCTCCGCTTCCCAGCCGACCCGACAAACCTCCCCGATATACGCCTCCTGCTCCGGTTTCAATGGGGGGTTCTGCGGAGACCCTGCCTGCTTTTCCTCCCGTCGAGTCACTATTTTAATCCTTTTGGCGCCTTTGGAGGGCCCGCTGTTTTTTGAAGTTTCCAAACCTTGATTCGCTTGAACAGATAACAAAGGGCGTTCCTGGTAAGGGGGAAAACCGGGAAAGACCCCTGAAAAATAGCGGACCAAATCTCTTCTCTGCCTCTCCGTCAGCTCCAAAAAAATCGAGATGCCGGAGTGTCGTGTGGCATAGTCGATATCATCAGGCGTAATTGTGGGAGGATCCCCATCATAAATATTATCCAACCAACAAAGGACTTCATCTTTTTTTAAATCTCCATCCCAGTTGGTGCAGGGGCTATCATTTTCGACTCCTGCAATGATGCGGGGAAGATCGTCGATTGAGGGGGAATGGTCCGGGTAATGATCCGGAACCGAATGTCCGTTGATTGTGGTCATGCCCCCTTATCGGCTCCAAAAAAAGTAAGTTGCGTCTATTTTTTTCTCCGTCAAGTATCCCTGAATTTTTTAAACCGATTAATGATACATATAGTTTTCAAAATATTTAATTACTAAAAATTTATATTTAAAAAACACTATAATATTAAATACTTATTTAAATATTTGTACACAAATGTGTACTAAAAATTTTATTATATATTGAATTTGGGTACACATCGTGATATAAAGAAAACATGAGAGAGGGCACCGACACTTCAAAAGTCAACTTGTTCGATTACCTCGACTACCGCCGGTTTCTGAAGGATTGGTATCACAGGGCAAAAAAAACCGGTACCCTTTCTTTCCGGGTTTTTTCGCAGAGGGCGGGGTTCGGTTCCCCCAGCTTCCTTAAACTGGTCATGGACGGGGAACGGAATCTCACCGAAAAGAGCCTGGCCAAATTCGTAATGGGGCTCAAACTCAACCGGCAGGAACAGGAATTTTTCAGGAACCTGGTCTTTTTCAACCAGGCCGAAACTCCCAAGGAAAAGGATTTCTATTACCACAATCTTTTGCGTTCCAAAAAATTCAGTCAGTTGAAGCCGATCGAGAAGGATAATTACGAATATTATTCCACATGGTATCATCCCGTCATCCGCGAGCTGGTCATCTCGAAAGACTTCGACGGCAGTCCGGAATGGCTGGCCGGCCGGGTTTATCCGCCCATCACGAAGCTTCAGGCGGAAAAATCGGTCGAACTTTTGGAAAAACTGGGGTTTCTTGAACAAACAAGCGCCGGGCGGTTTCGGCAGGCCCATGCACTGGTTTCAACCGGCCCCGAGGTCAAATCGTTTGTGGTTCACAACTATCACAAACAGCTCCTCGACTTGACCAAAGAGGTGCTCGAAAAACTCCCGCTCGAAAACCGGGACGTAAGCGCCATTACCCTGGGGATTGTCCGGGAGCGCGTTCCCCAGCTCAAAAAGGAAATTCAGGAATTCCGGCAAAGGGTCATGAAACTGGTCTCGGTGGATATGGAACCGGAGGAGGTCTTTCAGCTCAATATCCAGTTTTTTCCGCTAACGAGGTCAGTCGATCATTTTAAGGAGGAAGAAAAATGAAAACGATTATTCTTCTTTTTTTGCTGTTTGTCACCGCCTGCGGCGGGGACAGCGCCACGGGAGCCACGGAAACGGGCAACTCCGTCGGGGCCGCGTTGACTTCTATCTTTGGAGGCGAAGAGGAGAGCGCCGGTCTAACCAGCCACGGGTTGCTTCTGGCCCGTCTGACCGATTTGTTTACGCGCAAGGCATCAGCCCAGGAGGAAAGACAGACCGCCTGCGAGGTCATTGCCGGTGAGACCGCACCGAGCGACGTGGAAACCAGCCTCTCGATTGAAGCCGGAACCTACGGGGCCCCCTCCAACTCGATTACCGTATCCGCCGATGACGACTGCGAAGACGGCGGAGAGTATGCAAGTTTTAACGTTGCGTCCCATCCCCTCGACTGCACCAACGGGGCCGGCGAGACAATGACCCTTCTGATGGTAAACAGCAGTGGAATCTGGCGGGAAAATATTGACACCAACAATACGGAAATCTACGGGACCTTCAACATGCAGTTGGGGGACGAAACGGCGGAAAACATCCGCTGTTCCCTTTTGATCGAACACGATGAAGATGATGAACCCGGGGATACCGGGACCTTTTCGGGCAGTTGCGAGGACGAGAACGGCAATGCGGTGGAACAGTCCTCCGATTTGACCTGCACCGATGTGGAATGAGGGAGAATAAAAATTTCTAAACGGGGATGGAAAAAAGTTGGGTCCTAATCAAAAGAGGAGAAAGCCATGAGACACGTAAAAACAGCAGTGCTCGGCGCCATTGTCGCCTTCATTTTGGGGGCTTGCGGTGGTGCTACGAGTGATAGCGCAACAGACGCATCCGGAGACGAGTCCGGGGCGGAAAATGTGGGGGCCGCAGTCGGCTCCATCTTTGGCGGGGAGGAGTCCCTCGCGGCCCTTCAAAAGAAGGAACGCGTTCTTTCCCGTCTGGTCGATCTTTTTGTCCGCGAGGCCAAGGCCCAAGCGGGACAACCGACCGCCTGCGAGGTGATTGCCAACGAAGACGACCCGGACGATGTGGAGACCAGTCTCTCGATAGAGGCCGGCACTTACGGCATGACCGGGGCGACGGTGACCCTCACAGCCGCCGACGGATGCGATCAGGGGGGCGAATATGCCTCCTTTTCGCTGGAGTCCCATTCCCTTGATTGCGAGGATGGCGACGGAAACGAGTCCACGCTGACCATGCTCGACAGTTCGGGGGTGTGGCGGGAGAATGTGGACACCAACGTGACCGAAATCTACGGAACCTTCAGCGTGGAGGTTGAAGGGGAAACCTTCAGCGACATCCAGTGCTCCTTGACCATTACCCATGGAGACGAGGGAGATGGGGAATTTGGCGGGGACTGCGAGGACAGCGAAGGAAGCGTTATCGAGCAGGCCGGCGAGACAACCTGCACCGATCATTCGTAAGAGCGATCGGAGAACCACTCGGTAAAAACAAATGCCCGTCAGCCGCAGGCTGACGGGCATTTTTGTCGCCTGGTTATTCCCTCCAAAAACTTTTCACATGCGGATAGTTGAGGATTTTGTCGTCCTTTGAAATGAGCATGGCCCCCAGTTTTTGGGCGGTGGCGACGATGATCCGGTCGGCGGGGTCCTTATTGGGAAAAGAGGGGAGTTCGGTTGACCTTAAAAAAATCCAGTGGTCGACAGGAATGATTTTGACAAATGAAAGGTTTTCCAACCTTTGGGTCCATTCGTCAAGGTTTCTTTGAAGGTCTATTTTCTTTTTCCGAACCAGCAGGGAAACTTCCCAAACTGAAACAGCCGATAGATGAATGGAGTTTGTTTTTTCATGATTGGCGATTTCCCGATTGACCGGGAGGGAAAGCTCTTGTGAGCCGTCAAGCCACCATAAGAGGATGTGGGTGTCGAGTAAAATCACGGCAGAAGTTCCCAATCCTCAAGCCCCACCGGCTCGAAAGGATCATCGTACTTCAAAACGGCGCCTCTAAACCATTCGAGGGGATCTTCCTTTTTGTTCGATTGATCGGGTTTAAAGGGAATGATTTGCGCTACCGGACGCCCGCGATCGGTAATCGTTATGGTCACCTTGTCCGATTCAACTTTTCTAAGGTAATCCAATAGCTTGGGTTTTATTTCCGATTTGGCTACGGTTGTTTTAATGGCGCTCATGACCATGTCATTATGACCTGGTCATATTTGAGTGTCAATCCCCGCAAACTGCTAGTTTATACATGTATAAATTAGAGCCAAATCTAAAATACTCATGCCCGCACCTAAAATGCCTGCGGAATGGCTTGATCAACGGCTTAAAGCCTCTTTTACAAAGAGATGCTTTTGCACCGCCGTATAAAAGCGCTCGTAGACACCGGAGTCGGTGACCAATTTTGCCTGCTCGTAGCCGGGTTCAATGCCGGTACCGGTATAAGTGCCGGTGCTCAAGGCGGTCACCGTGGTGAGAACCGAAAGGAAACCGGCCGACTTTTTGGAGACGACTTCAAAAAAGTTGGCCCGCACCCTGCAACGATTTTTTGATGAATCGTCAAACGTAATGGAGCCATCCACATTTTTCACGGTGCCCATCATAAAAGACCGTTTGCCCCCCGTTTGCGCGTAGACAAAACCCGCCTTTTGGTCGGCATCCTTCAACTGAAAGTTGTTGTCCTGCAGGGAACCCAAAACGGCCCTGAAAGTCGCCGGACAAGACGCGTCAAAGTCTTTGGTTTGAAGCACCTGAATCTGCTGGGTTGAAAGTTTTTTCTTTTTTGCATGGGCCTTTCCGGAAGGAATAAAAACCGCCGAAAACAAAAAAGACAGACACGCCATAGTAATAACATATTTTTTCATATTCATGGGCGTTGCTCCTTGATTATTTTGCCAGCTCTTTTCGGACAAATAACGCCTTCTCAATGGCGGCAAAAAAACGCTGGTAGACCTCCGTGTCATCGAGCGGTTTGCCCGATTCCGATTGCGCACTGCCCCCCAAAAGAAAAATTGATGAAGAGCTTTTGGTCAGCATCATATTGACGCGCAAGGTGGTCGTTCGCTCCGAAATCTTGTCGAAGTTTGCCGACAGGGAAACTTTTTTCGTGATGCCGAACCCCGGTTTGGACCCTGTTTGCGCGTAAATCAGGCCGGCGTCGTAATTGGCCGACATAATGATAAAATTGTTGTCCTGAAGAACATTCATGGTTGTTTTGAAAACGTCCTTGAAACCGGAATGGAAATCCTTGGTTTGAAGCACCTGGGCCTGTTGCGTGGTGGTCTTCTTTTTCGCCCACGCGCCCAACGGAAAAAGCGCCGCCGACAGGACTAAAACCGACAAAAGCAAAGGGAAGAAATTTTTTTTCATAAAAGAGCTCCTTTAAAATTGGGTGGCCATCACGGAATAATCTTTCACCACGTCGCGTGAATTAAAAGTGAGGATCAGGGTCATGGTTTTTTGGGAGGACGAATGTTTACTTCCTCCCGCGCCCAGGATGATCAGGGTGCCGTACGCACCCGAAGATTTCGACTCGGATGAAATTTTGTCGTACGTCCACACCTCTTCCCCGGACCGATTCCGCGTCATGATATTGGGCGGGCCGAAGGTTTGCAAAATTTCGGCCTGGGTGGTTTGGCCTTTCACGATCTGCCCCTTTACCATGCCAAAAGTGAGATTGCTGGGTTTTACCTCACCATCCTTGTTCTTGTTTTTCGCATGGACAAAAGGCGATATCATCACCAGCAAACCGGTTAAAGCGATAAATTGTTTGAAATGTCTTTGTTTCATTTTTTCTCCTTGAGGAAATTTTTGACGGCAAAAAAAAGGAGCCAGAGACCGCAGAGAATGACAACACTGCCTATAAAAAATGAGGCCTCCTTTGTAATGGGTATCACATCTCCGGATCGTGTAGAAACACTTTCCTGGATAATCGTCAATACACCGATACCCGTGATGACAACACCATAAACAAAATAGCTTACCCAAGGTTTCGGTTTCATTCAGTAATTATTTTGATTCTTGTATAGGCTTTGTCAGCCAGATAGCATTGAGCACTTTTTGCAGTGCTTGGGGCAGGACTACCATCTGTAAAAGACTCCACACACTCTACCGTATTCTTTATCGCCTCCTGCCCCTGCGGGGTTGCGGCGCCCCCCATCACCGAATACCACCCCGATTTTGCCACTTCCCACGCCTTGACGCCAACATTTTTTGCGACCGCCAAGGCCCTCGATCCAAAACGGGCCAGCGCGCCGACTACGCCGGGCAGTTCGGGTAACGCCATAATTCCCCCGGCGCAAAGACCAAACGCTCCGGCAAAAACGCCTATCCCGGCGGCCGATCCCGCAAGGACCGCCTTTTTGGCCTCTTTCATATATACCTGTTTGAATTCTTCTCCATTCTTGTAACCGGAAATCGCCGCCTGATAGTCCCAAGGATCCATCGTTCGCGGATCGGGATATTGTTTTTGAGAAATCTCGTTGGACATAATATTTGGGGCCCTTTCGGCCCGGTTGATGCTACTCGCGTCTATTTATTGCGGGCCTCAAATGGCCCCAAACCCCGCGCCTCGCACTGGCAAAGCCAGATGCTCGGCTTTTTCCTCCTGCCCGGTTATAAGCAATTCCCATGCCAAAGGCTTGCAGGTGCGTACGTGCGTAAGTGCGTGGGTGCGTAAGTAAAATAAATCAACAGGTTAACTCCCCCTCTCTCTTCCGCCTCACTTCAGTGTGGCGGACTTCCCCCCAGGGAATAAGGCGCATACCGTCCGATTTTCGGACGGTACCGTCCGATTTTCGGTCGATTTTGTTCGTGGATCGTGTCCGCCCGAGGCGGAGTGAATCGTGGATCGTATGTATAACCCCTTGTTTTCCCTAAACCCTACACCCTAAACCCTATACCCTGTCGTACTTGGCACAGCTCTTGCAATGACAAAAGCCAACCATGCAACTTGATGCCGCCACACTGCAGTTTAAAAAGATTGAAGACGGGGTTTTTGGCAGTCTCTCCCGGTTCGGGAACGTCATCTTGATTTCCGCCGTCTGCGCCGTTCTGGCGATGATGATGATCCCCCTCCCGCCGGTGATTCTTGATTTCCTTCTGGCCATCAATGTCGTTGGGGCCCTGACGCTCCTCCTTGTTGCCATCTCCATAAGCGATTCGATGAAAATAGCGACCTTTCCCACCCTGCTCCTGGTGGCCACTCTTTTCCGTCTGGGCCTCAACATCGCTTCCACCCGGCTGATCCTTACACAAGGATACGCCGGCCACATTATTCAGACCTTCGGGCAGTTCGCCACCGCCGGAAACCTCCTGGTAGGGGTTCTCATGTTCCTCATCCTCACCATCATCCAGTTCATTGTCATCGCCAAAGGCTCCGAGCGGGTGGCCGAGGTGGCGGCGCGGTTCACGCTGGACGCCCTCCCGGGCAAGCAGATGAGCATCGACGCCGATCTTCGCGCGGGGCTTATCTCGCAGGAAGAGGCCAAAAGTCTGCGCGAAGGGCTTCATCGGGAATCAAAAATGTACGGCGCCATGGACGGGGCGATGAAATTCGTCAAGGGGGACGCCATCGCCGGCATCATTATTACTGTGGTGAACATCTTCGGCGGACTGGTGGCGGGGGTGATGCAGAGAGGTTTGAGCATTTCCGAGGCGCTTAATACCTATTCGATTCTTACAATCGGCGACGGTTTGGTCAGCCAGCTTCCGGCCCTGCTCCCGTCGATTACCGCCGGGTTTGTGGTGACGCGGGTTGCGGACGAAAAGGGGGATAAATCGCTCGGCGCCGAAATCGGCAGGCAGATTCTTTCTCAACCGAGGGCCCTTCTGATTGCGGGAGGCCTCGCCTTCTTTATCGGGTGGATCCCCGGCTTTCCGACCGCCCTGTTCACGCTGATCGCGGCGGGTCTCGCGGGCGCCTCTATTTATATCACGGTCACCTTGAAGAAAAAGGCCTTGGCGCCTCAACCGATGGAGAGCTACATCGTCAACGCGGAGACCTCCCTTTCCGAGAATTTCGGGCAGGCGGTGCCGCTCACGTTGGAGGTCGGGCCTGAACTCTACCGGGTCTTCCGCGAGGATCCCCGATGGACAAACTGCCTGGGAAACCTCTATCCCAAGCTCAAATTGCACCTGACGCATCAACTGGGGGTTGTCTTTCCCGACTTAAGGCTCTCTGTCAACGAAATGCTGGCGCAAACCTTCCGCTACCGCATCCGGATCTACGAAGTGCCGGTGGACTTCGGCATTCTGAATCCCAAACACTGCGCCTACCTGGGGGACCCCAATCGAATTGACCCTGCCGTCATCGAACCGCCGTCCAACACGACGGAAACCGTCCATGGCACGCCGGTGGCCCTGTGGGAGGTGGCCAAACGGAACGAGTTGGCTGAAAAGGGGATCGCCACCTTTGCGCCGGAGGAGATGGTTCTGCGGCACCTGGCGCGCGTTTTAAAGAAACATGCGGGGGATTTCATCGGGATTCAGGAGGTGCGCAATCAGCTGAATCTGGTGGAGATGCACTTCCCGGAGCTGGTCCGCGAGGTCTGCCCCAAAATGATGTCGATTCAAAAATTGACCGAAATCATCAAACGTCTGGTGGAAGAGAGCGTCCCCATCAAGGATTTCCGCCTGATTCTGCAGACCCTCTCCTGTTGCCAGCCCGAAACAAAGGATCCGGTGACCCTCACGGAGCAGGTGCGGATCGGCCTCCGTCGCACCATTACCTTCATGCATGCCCGGGATGGAAACCAGCTTCCTGTCTTGACGCTCGACCCGCAGATTGAGGACGAAATCAAGGGGGCGATCCAAAAGAACGGTTCGGAATGTTACCTCGCCTTATCGCCCGACCGGATTCAGGCGATAAGCGGCGCCTTCAAGCAATCGTTGTGGCAAAACCACATCAATCCCCGCCAGTGCGTGGCCCTGACCAACCTCGAAATCCGCCGCTACGTTCGGAAGATTGTCGAGGACGAAATGCCCGACCTCTCCGTCCTCTCCTTCCAGGAACTCGACCCCAAGGTGCTCATCCAGCAACTCGGCACCGTCTCATTGGACGCAAGCCCGGAAACGATTGCGGTCAATGGATAATTTGAACTGGTCGCAAATTGCGACCGGTTCAATAATCTGACCGATTCGCCGATAAAACAGGTGGTTAACCTGACCATATAACATTTGCCTGGTTAAAAATCCATCCATGTTCCATTTGACACACCGCGTCTAATCATCTGATTTATTTCCATTTTTTTTAATTATCAACGCAACTTTTGGATTGACCCTGCCGATAAGCAGTGCAAGGAACAGGGGTGGAAGTCCGGAGGGGAAGCTCTGTGACATCCGGCAGTCAGCGGAAGCGAGGGGGAAATGAGCAAGTGGCTTAAATCTGTTCAT